>NZ_JBNNVR010000060.1:0-34126 GCF_050280645.1 Pseudomonas sp. NPDC089554 | reverse complement strand
CGCGTGGAGGTGACCATCTCCAACGACAACCAGCCAGTGGCACCGCGTTCGGTGAGCCAGGTGCAGTAAGGCTTACGGGCTGAACGAAAAACCCCACCTCGATGGTCGAGGTGTTGGATGCGAGGATCGCATCTTCCTTGACCTGGGCTTCCACCTCGGCCAGCACGGCTTGCTTGACTTTCGGGTTCTCGACCACGGCTTCGACGACGATGTCGACATTGGCGAAGTCGCCATAGGACAGGGTCGGACGAATGGCGTTGAGCGCCTCGGCCATCTTCGCCGGGGTCAGGCGACCTTTCTCGACGCGCTTGCCAAGCAGCTTGGAGGCCTCGTTCAGGCCCAGCTGGATGGCTTCCTCGCGGATGTCCTTCATCAGGATCGGGGTGCCCTTGACCGCCGACTGGTAGGCGATGCCACCGCCCATGATGCCAGCGCCGAGCACGGCGGCCTGCTTCACATCGGCAGCGATTTCGTCATGCGCCTTGGCCTTGCGCTTGAGTTCCTGGTCGTTGAGGAACAGGCCGATCAGGCTTTCGGCGACCGACGTCTTGGCCAGCTTGGCGAAACCGGCGGCCTCGACTTCCAGCGCCTTGTCGCGCGCGAAGTTGGCGGCTTTCTGGATGGTCTTGATGGCTTCGACCGGGGCCGGGTAGTTCGGGCCGGCTTGGCCTGCGACGAAGCCCTTGGCGGTTTCGAAGGCCATCATCTGCTCGATGGCGTTGAGCTTGATCTTTTCAAGCTTGGGCTGGCGCTTGGCCTTGTGGTCCAGCTCACCGCTGATGGCGCGCTTGACCAGGTCCAGGGCAGCAGCCTGCAGCAGCTCGGGAGCGACCACGGCGTCGACGGCACCGACTTTCAGGGCGTCTTCGGCACGGTTTTCCTTGCCGGAGGCGATCCACTCGATGGCGTTGTCCGAGCCGATCAGGCGTGGCAGGCGGACCGTGCCACCGAAACCTGGGTAGATGCCCAGCTTGACTTCCGGCAGGCCGATCTTGGCGCTGCTGGACATGACGCGATAGTCGGCCGCCAGGCACATCTCCAGACCGCCACCCAGGGCAATGCCGTTGATGGCCACGACGGTTGGCACGCCGAGGTCTTCGAAGTCGTTGAAGATGCGGTTGGCTTCCAGGTTGCCGGCGACCAGTTCGGCCTCGGGCAGCTTGAAGTTGTCGACGAACTCGGTGATGTCGGCGCCGACGATGAAGACGTCCTTGCCGCTGCTGACGATCACGCCCTTGATGGAGGCATCGGCCTTGATGGTGTCCACCGCCTGACGCAATTCGTTCAAGGTAAGGCGGTTGAATTTGTTGACGGACTCACCCTTGAGGTCGAACTTCAGTTCGACGATGCCGCTTTCAAGAGCCTTAACCGTGATGGCTTTACCTTCGTAAATCATCAACTGATCTCCACGATATGGAAGCTGAACTGTACACGCCGATCACTGGTGGGGGGCGGCTCGCCGCCCTTTGTCCAGGCACACCCGTCAGCGCGATAGTCGGGATTCTGTAAGAGCGTTCTCACATACAAACGCTCAATTCATACGCCCGTTTGATTTGGGTACGCACACATTCTCCGAAAAGATCGACATTGTCAAATGCTCGAAAGCACCCGAAAAACGCGACTTTGCGGTCATTTTGTACTATCGAAGGGATAACGCATGATGACAGTGATCACCCGTCATTCATGCCAGCGATGAACCTCGCCCAACAAGATGTCGCATTTTTTACAAACGCTTTGCCAACACCCGGCTACACTGCGTGGCAACGAAACGCTTCCCGGCCTGCCTGGCCTTTCTGCGCGAGCGGAACGCATAGCGGCGACCTCCTTGATGGAGGCCGCCGCTATGTCGCTATGGGGAAGGAAAAGGCGCGATCAAGCGAGGGTTTCGAGGGTGTGGGCAATATCCTGCAATACAGATTTATCGCCACGCTCACTCCAACACAGGGCGATCATCCGAGTATCGGCCTCGACCTTGTAGACACTGGCCGGCAGCCGCGCGAAGCATTCGCTCAGGCGAGGTTGATCGCACGGTTCACGCCATTGGTTGCACCAAACCCCGGGGCTTACCTGCCAGTAGCACCAGCTGTCCTCGCGCCCCCGACGTCGGGCGCGATGGTACTGTGGGCATGGGCTGGGCGGCTCCTGCTCCAGCCAGTGCGGCCACTGCTGAGGCGCCAACTGCATGGCCAGGCCCATGCGGCGCCCCTCCAGGCGCAGGCTCATCTGCTCACTCTGCTTGCGTGACGGGCGCAGCCAGGCCAGCGGGCTGAGAATCAGCGCAAGGATTGACACCACCAGCCATACCGTCATATCTGTAGTTCCCATAAAGCGTTGCAAATAAGGGGGTTAGCCGGTTTCACGGAAGATCCGCCCGAAAGCGACCATACTTCTACTATCGAGATTGTCAGGAGTACCGCTCATGTCCTACGAACATATCCTGGTCGCCGTCGACCTGACCGAGGAATGCGACCCGGTGATCAAGCGGGCCAAAACACTGGCCCTGGCCTCGAACACCAAGGTGTCACTGGTGCACATCGTCGAGCCCATGGCCATGGCCTTCGGCGGTGACGTGCCAATGGACCTGTCGCAATTGCAGCAGCAGCAGTTCGACCAGGCCAAAGAGCGCATGGAACGCCTGTTCAACAAGTACCCGGACATCAACAAGGGCGACTCGCACCTGGTCTATGGCCAGCCGCGCCAGGAAATTCACCAGTTGGCAAAGGATCAGAAATGCGACCTGATCGTGGTCGGCAGCCATGGGCGCCATGGCCTGGCGTTGCTACTGGGCTCCACCGCCAACGACGTGCTGCACGGTGCACCCTGCGACGTGCTGGCGGTTCGGCTACAGAAGAAAGAGTGATTCAACCTGCACCGGCCTTCGCGGATAAACACGCGAGGGCCGGTACGATTCTTCAGCCTTCCAGCTCGGCCCAGCGCTCCACCAGTCCATCCAGTTCGGCCTGCATCTGCTCGATCTTGGCCAGCACCGCAGAGGTTTCGCCAATCGGCCTCTGGTAGAAGCCAGGTGCATTGACCTCTTCCTGAGCTGCCGCCATCTTCTGCTCCAACACGTCGATCTGCCCTGGCAGCGCCTCGAGTTCGCGTTGCAGCTTGTAGCTGAGCTTCTTCTTGTTAGCATCGACAACCGGTGCAGCCGCCGCTGCCGGAGCCGGCGCCTCCTCCATCACTTTCTCGACCACCGCACTGCCCAACTCGGACTTGCCGCCCTTGCTCTCACTCACGCCGAGCAGTTTCGGCGAGCCGCCCTGGCGAATCCAGTCCTCGTAGCCACCGACATACTCACGCACGCGCCCCTCACCCTCGAACACCAGGGTGCTGGTCACCACGTTGTCGAGGAAGGCACGGTCGTGGCTGACCATCAGCACGGTGCCCTTGAAGTTGGACAGCACCTCTTCGAGCAGCTCCAGGGTTTCCACATCCAGGTCGTTGGTCGGCTCGTCGAGTACCAGCAGGTTGGCCGGCTTGCTGAACAGCTTGGCCAGCAGCAACCGGGCACGCTCCCCACCCGACAAGGCCTTGACCGGCGTGCGCGCACGCTGCGGGCTGAACAGGAAGTCGCCCAGGTAGCTCAGCACATGACGGCTCTGGCCATCGATATCGATGAAGTCGCGGCCCTCGGCGAGGTTGTCGATAACGGTCTTTTCCAGGTCCAGCTGGTGGCGCATCTGGTCGAAGTAAGCCACTTCCAGCTTGGTGCCGCGATCGACCTTGCCTGCGGTAGGCTCAAGGTCGCCAAGCATCAGCTTGAGCAGCGTGGTCTTGCCGGTACCGTTGGCACCCAGCAGGCCAATGCGGTCCTGGCGCTGCAGTACCATCGAGAAGTCCTTGACCAGCTTCGGCCCCTCGGGGTGAGCGAAGCTGACGTTCTCCAGCAGCATCACCTGCTTGCCGGACTTGTCCGCCACTTCGATCTGGATATTCGCCTTGCCCTGGCGCTCACGCCGCTCGCCCCGCTCCACCCGCAGCGCCTTGAGCGCACGCACGCGGCCTTCGTTGCGGGTGCGTCGAGCCTTGATGCCTTGGCGAATCCACACCTCTTCCTGGGCCAGGCGCTTGTCGAACAGCGCGTTAGCGGTTTCCTCGGCGGCCAGCGCGGCCTCCTTGTGCACCAGGAAGCTGGCGTAGTCACCGTTCCAGTCGATCAGGCCACCACGGTCCAGTTCGAGGATGCGCGTGGCCAGGTTCTGCAGGAAGGAACGGTCGTGAGTGATGAACAGCACCGCGCCGTTGAAGCTGCTGAGCGCTTCCTCGAGCCAGGCGATGGCGCCGATATCCAGGTGGTTGGTCGGCTCGTCGAGCAACAGCAGGTCGGGCTCGGACACCAGCGCCTGGGCCAGCAGCACACGGCGGCGCCAACCACCGGACAGCTCGGCGAGGGTCTTGTCGGCAGGCAATTGCAGGCGGCTGAGGGTGCTTTCCACCACCTGCTGCAGGCGCCAACCGTCGCGGGCCTCCAGCTCGTGCTGGACGTGCATGAGTTTTTCCAGGTCTTCGTCGCCTTGGATGTTCTGGCTCAGGTGGTGGTACTCGGCAAGCAAGGCCCCGACACCATCCAGGCCCTCGGCCACCACGTCGAACACGCTGCGCTCGTCGGCAACCGGGAGCTCCTGGGGCAGTTCGCCAATCTTCAGCCCCGGCGCGCGCCAGATATCGCCGTCGTCAGATTTCTGCTCGCCCTTGACCAGGCGCAGCATGCTCGACTTGCCCGTGCCGTTGCGACCGATGATGCACACCCGCTCGCCACGGGCGATCTGCCAGGACACTTTGTCCAGCAGCGGCATGGCGCCGAACGCGAGGGACACATCGCTGAATTTGAGCAGGGTCATGATCATCTCCAAAAACCGGGCGCGCATTCTACCTGACTTACCCACCGAAGGCATGCATCAACCGGTGACCGGGAGGCTTTGCGACGCCTGGTAGAGGTTAATGATTCGATACAAGCGCAGTGCTTTCATCCAGCGTCGGCAAACAGCTAAGCTAAGGGCAATAGATTTCAACAGTGCTGGCTTCGCCGTCACTTTTTCATGGTTCAACTGCCCGGACGTATCATGCGCAGCCGCCTGTTCCAACTCGTATCTTGCCTGTTGCTCACCGCCACCACCGCCGGTGCTGCCCACGCCATCGACATCACCCAGCAACGCCAGTACTACGACGAAGCCAAGCGGGCCCTGGCCAAAGGCGACAAGGGGCCATACCTGCGCTATGCCAAGGCGCTGAGCGACTACCCACTGACGCCCTACCTGGCCTACGACGAACTCACCGCCCGCCTGAAAAGCGCCAGCAACGAAGAAATCGAGGGTTTTCTCGCCAAACATGGCGACCTGCCACAAGCCAACTGGATGAAACTGCGCTGGTTGCGCTGGCTGGCCGAACGCGGCGACTGGAAACCCTTCGTCAAATACTACGACCCCAAGCTCAATTTCACCGAACTGGACTGCCTCAACGGCCAGTACCAGCTCAGCCACGGCCTGCGCGCCGAAGGCTTTGCCAGCGCGGAAAAACTGTGGAATGTCGGCAAGTCGCAACCGGCGGCCTGCGACACCCTGTTCGGTATGTGGGCTGCCGAAGGCCAGCTTACCGAGGCCAAGCGCTGGAACCGCGCCAAGCTGGCGGCGCAGGCGCGCAACTACACGCTGGCCAACAGCCTGGTCAACTCACTGACCACCCTGGCCCCCCAGGGCAAGCTGCTGCTCGACGTGGCGCAGAAGCCCGAGTTGCTCAACCAGCCATCGCGCTTCATGCCGGTCAGCGAGGCCATGTCCGATGTGGTCAGCCTGGGCCTGCGTCGCCTGGCCCGACAAAACCCCGACCAAGCGATGGCACTGCTCGATGACTACGCCCAGCGCATGCACTTCTCTCGCGACGAGAAAGTCGCCATCGCCCGCGAGATCGGCCTGACCCTGGCCCGTCGCTACGACCCCCGCGCCCTCGACCTGATGACCCGCTACGACCCTGAACTGCGCGACAACACCGTCAGCGAATGGCGCATGCGCCTGTTGCTGCGCCTGGGCCGCTGGGAAGAGGCCTACGAGCTGACCCGCCGCCTGCCCCAGGACCTCGCCGGCAGCAGCCGCTGGCGCTACTGGCAGGCGCGCAGCCTGGAGCTGGCCCAGCCGCAGAACCCGCAAATTCCGCTTTTGTACAAGAACGTGGCCCGCGAGCGCGACTTCTATGGCTTCCTCGCCGCCGACCGCACGCAACTGCCCTACCAGTTGAACAACAAGCCACTGGTGCTCAGCCCTCAGCTGATGAGCAAAGTGCGTAACACTCCGGGCGTGCGCCGGGCCCTGGAGTTCCACGCCCGCGGCCAGATCGTCGAGGGCCGTCGCGAGTGGTATCACGTCAGCCGTCATTTCAACCGCGATGAAATGGTCGCCCAGGCCCGCCTGGCCTACGACATGCGTTGGTACTTCCCGGCCATCCGCACCATCAGCCAGGCGCAGTACTGGGATGACCTGGACATCCGCTTCCCGATGGCCCACCGCGACACCCTGGTGCGCGAGGCCAAGGTGCGCGGCCTGCATTCGAGCTGGGTGTTCGCCATCACCCGCCAGGAAAGCGCCTTCATGGAGGACGCCCGCTCCAGCGTCGGCGCCAGCGGCCTGATGCAGCTGATGCCGGCCACTGCCAAGGAGACCGCGCGCAAGTTCAACATCCCGCTGGCCTCGCAAGCGCAGGTGTTCAACCCCGACAAGAACATCCAGCTCGGCGCCGCCTACCTGAGCCAGGTGCATGGCCAGTTCAACGGCAACCGCGTGCTCGCCTCGGCCGCCTACAACGCCGGCCCCGGCCGTGTACGGCAGTGGCTCAAGGGCGCCAAGCACCTGAGCTTCGATGTATGGGTAGAGTCGATTCCCTTCGATGAAACACGCCAATACGTACAGAACGTGCTGTCGTATTCGGTGATCTATGGGCAGAAGCTCAATTCACCGCAGCCGCTGGTGGACTGGCACGAGCGCTACTTCGACGATATGTAGCGTGGGCGGCCTTGTGTCGCGTAAGGGCCGCAAAGCGGCCCTTTTTATACTTGGCACAACCTGGCTTGGGTGAAGCGCTTACTCGAGCACCTCGACCGGCATCCCAACCTCCAGCCGCCCCTCGCCATCCACCGCCACGTTTTGCCCGAACAGCACGTCCCCTTCCCGCTCGCGAAACGTCTTGAGCGTCGTCAGAGGCTCGCGGTCGGGGCTGCGTTCGCCGGTCTGCGGGTCGAGCGTGGTGAGGATGCAGCGCACGCTGGGCTTGAGCAGGCGCAAGGTCATGCCACCGATGCGGATGCGCTTCCAGCCGTCTTCGGCAAACGCTGCACTGCCTTCGACCACCAGGTTGGGTCGAAAACGCAACATCTCCATGGGGCGGCCAATGCGACGGCTGAGCTCGTCCAACGACGATTGGCCGATCAGCAGCAAGGGAAAACCATCGGGGAACGCCGCCTTGTCAGTGTTCAGGCCATAGCCACTGGGCAGGTAACGCGCGCGCGACACAGGGCAATGCACCAGGCGCACCGCCTTGCCCAGCAGCGTACTCAGCCAGGCAGCCGCCGCGTCGCCTGCATCAGGAACCCGCAGGCTGTCACGCCAGATGGTCACCCCACGCAGGTTGTCGTCGGCGGGCGGTAACGCGACCGCAAGGGGCATCTGCCCCGAGGTCTCCAGCAGCAACCCACCGGCTGGGTCATGGCTGGCCTTGAGCCGTCCTAACTGCGGCCAGGCGCGCTGGGTGAGGAAACGGCCCGTCTCCTCTTCCACCACCATCCAGCGCCGATCGCCGCACAAACCCATGGCGTCGACCCGCGACTCAGGCAACTGCTCGGCCTGGGCGGATTTCACCGGGTATCGATACAACGCACTCAGAAACATCGCTTCACGCCTTCCAGCCCAAAACCCTAGCTTATACCCGGCTTACGCCGGGCGCAGGCCTCATGCGGGGGTGCGTGCGAGGGTCAGGCGCTCGCGCACCACCTCCACCAGGCGGTCCGGCTGGAACTTGGAGAGGAAGTTGTCGCAGCCGACCTTCTTCACCATCGACTCGTTGAAGCTGCCCGAAAGCGAGGTATGCAGCACCACGTAGAGCCCGCGCAAGCGTGGGTCGTTGCGGATCTCGGTGGTCAGACGGTAGCCGTCCATCTCGGGCATCTCCGCATCGGTAAAGACCATCAACAGCTTCTCGCAGACATTCTCGCCAGCATCGGCCCAGCCCTTGAGCAGGTTCAGAGCCTTGAGACCATCACTGGCCACATGCAGCTTCATGCCCAGTTGCGAAAGGGTGTCGCGCAACTGCGCCAGGGCCACGTTGGAGTCATCCACCAGCAGCACCTCGCAACCGCGTGCACGGGCCAGCACCGGGTCTTCAAGCTTGTCGCGGGAAACCTTGGCGCTGTAGGGCACGATTTCCGCCAGCACCTTCTCCACGTCGATGATCTCGACCAACTGCTCGTCGACCTTGGTAATGGCCGTCAGGTAATGTTGGCGCCCAGCGCTGGTGGGCGGTGGCAGGATGGCTTCCCAGTTCATGTTGACGATGCGGTCCACGCCACCGACCAGGAAAGCCTGCACCGAACGGTTGTATTCGGTGACGATGATGGTGCTGTTCGGCCCTGGTGTCAGCGGGCGCATGCCAATTGCCTGGGACAGGTCGATCACCGGCAGGGTCTGGCCACGCAGGTTGACCACGCCACAAACGAACGAGTGTCGCTGCGGCATCAGGGTCAGCTTGGGCAGTTGCAGTACCTCCTGGACCTTGAACACATTGATCGCGAACAGCTGGCGACCAGACAGGCGGAACATCAAAATTTCCAGGCGGTTCTCACCTACCAGTTGCGTACGTTGGTCTACCGTGTCGAGAATACCGGCCATTGGACAACTCCCAGGCTCTGATCGGGAAAAGTGGTTGCATCTGCATTGTATCGGCGAGTCTGCTCACGACTTGACCCCCGATAGAAAATGCTGTGCGGGTAATTGATATCACTTTACCATCATGCTTTACTGGCACCACATCCTTCCTCGCAAGCCCCTCTCGCCCGCCCCTCAACCCTCAATACCTCATCAGGGATTCCCCTAGTGGCAATCGGGCGCAACCTGATATTCGCGATATCCAATAGCCATTAATGTGACGCCAATCTCAATGCATGAATGGAGTCAGGCTTTTGTCAGTGTTTTTCTCGGTGTGGCCCACCCCTGCTCCAGCACGTTCTCTCGGAGACGTCTGATGGAAAGACCGCCATTGAACAGCAGTGCCCTGCAGGATTTCCTGCTGGATGCACAGGTCTTGCTGACCAAGGCCCAGGAGTGCTTGCACCATCTTGAGCTGATCGACAACGACCCCGATGCCTGCCACTGCCTGAACGACAGCCTCGAGGCGCTGTCACGCCGCGCCGAAAGCCTCGGATTGCTCGAGGTGGCTCAGTACGCCTCGGGTCTGCAGCAGTTGCTTGCGCCCCCCTGTACTCATCTCCATCTGCAAGGTGCTGCACTTCCCGCAGTGCAAGCCTGCCTGACGCTGCTCGCCTGGCAACTGGAATTGGTCGACCCGAGCACCGGGCGCCTGAACCTGGACACCACGGAGCAGCAAGCCCTGCTCGACGAGCTGGCCCTGTCCCTCGGCAGCCCCCTGGCAGCCGATAGCCCGGACGTATGCAACCTCAACTAAGGCGCGCGACACTGCTCCTCATACGGGCAACTAATGGCCCTATTCAGGTGCAAACAATGTACAACTTGGCAAGTTGTACAAGTTCCAAAAGACGCACTAGCGTTAGTTGCACAAGGAAGTGTCATCGACCACAAACAATGATGGCCATTAGCCACTTGCATTGACCCGTACCGCATCGCTTCGCCCCGGAAAACCCTAGGTTTTCCAGCAACTAGCCAATCGCGACCAAAACAACTCGAAGTGATACCATGCGCCCACGGGAACACACGCCTCCTTGATATAACCGGTGGAAAGCTGTGCTCAACCTCGATTGAAAACAGGATGCCAGCGCCTCTAAATAGCGAGATGCAGCCTGCGACAGAAACACTATTAGTGGCTTTCCAACCTATGCTTCCACGCGTGAAGATTCTCCAGCGCTGCTGCTCTCGCACCGCCTTATGGCATTGGGCGACGGCATTGCTGTGCATCGCATCGCTGGCCATCAACCTGCTGCACTACCTGCAGGCGCAACCGCTGCCACTGCTGGTGGTGGCGCTGCAAATGGCGGCCATGGCCGCGGTTGTCTGGCAACTGCGCCATGGGGCCCAGTCGATCAACCTGCGCCCGGCGGAGCTGGCTGACCGCATGCTCAAGGTGCAGGAAAGCGAACGCCAACGCCTGAGCCGCGAATTGCACGATGACATTGGCCAGTTGCTGACCGCCGCCAAGCTTCAGCTGGAGTGGCTGCAACGCCGTATGCCGGACGAGCTGCAAGCCAACTGCGACACGTTGCGCGGCACCCTGGACAACACCCTGGCCAACGTGCGCGACGTCTCCGCGCTGCTCAACCCCCGACAACTGGCCAGCCTGGGCCTGGAAGCGAGCCTGCGTGCACACCTGCTGCGTGCGCTGGAAAACAGCGACGTGCACTGGAGCCTGGAGTGCCAGCAGCGCCTGGGCGGCATCTCGGAAGACGTCTCCATGGCGGCCTTTCGGATCACCCAGGAAGCAGTCACCAACGTGCTGCGTCACGCCCAGGCGCGCAACCTGGTCATTCGCCTGCAACGCACCCCTGGCGGCCTTGCGTTGTCGATCCAGGACGACGGCCTGGGTTTCGTGCCGGCCGACAACCCGGCCGACGCAGGGCAACGCGGCATGGCGGGCATGCACGAGCGCGCCACTGCCCTGCAAGGCACCCTTACCATCACCAGCCAACCCGCCCAGGGCACACGGATCGACGTACTGTTCCCGTGGCCGCCCCGCAGCGGCGAACGCGCCAGGACCCTCGCTCTTGATGACTAGACTGCTACTGGTTGATGACCATTCGCTGATTCGCGCTGGTGTGCGGGCGCTGGTGTCCGATATTCCCGGCTATTCGGTGGTCGGCGAAGCCGACGACGGCGCCCATTTGCTGGAGCTGGTGCAGCAACTGGCGCCTGACATCATCTTGCTGGATATCTCGATGCGCTCCACCAACGGCCTGGATGTGCTCACGCAATTGCGCGCAAACGGTTGCACCAGCAAAGTGCTGATTCTTTCCATGCACACCGACCCGGACATGATCATGCACGCCCTGGAAAGCGGCGCTCACGGGTACCTGCTCAAGGACACCACGGCCACCGAGCTGGAGCATGCCCTCGCGGCGCTGAAGAACGACGAGCGCTATCTCAGCCCGGCCATTGCCCACACCGTGATCAACCAGGCGCTGCTGCGCGCGCAAAACGGCAAGTCCGGCAACAGCGACCGCCACAACCTGACCGCCCGGCAACTGGAAATCCTGCGCCTGATCGTGCGCGGCAAGTCGACCCGGGAAATCGCCGCAGGCCTCGGGCTGTCGATCAAGACCGTGGAAACCCACCGCTCGCAGATCATGAAGCGCCTGCAGATCTACGACGTGGCGGGCCTGGTGCTGTTCGCCGTGCGCGAGAAGATCATCAGCCTGGACGACTGAGCAGCGGCGAGTCGGCCGGCAGGTGCAGGCGCAAGGCTGCCGGGCAGGCCTCGAAGCGCAGGCTGTCGGCCTGCAGCGGCTCGCCATCGAGGTTGATGTCCAGGCCCTGGGAGCTCTTGATCTCCACCCAAGGCAAGCGGGCACGCACGAACAACCCCTCCCCGGCCAGCAACTCACGCAATGCGCCTACCACTTCCTGAGGCGCCGGCAGGATGCCGATATCCAGCAGGCCATCATCGGCGAGCGCATCCGGGCACAGCACATGCCCACCACCAGCCTGGCGACCATTGCCGATGCCCAGCGCCAGCAGCTCGCCCTGCCAATGAAAATCTGGCCCCTGCAGCTCTACCGACGCCGCCTGCAGCTCGCTGAAACGACTCAAGCCGGTAAATAGATAGGCCGCCGCCCCCAGCACTTTCTTCAAGTCTTCCGAGGTATTGGCGGTGACCTGGCTGCCAAAGCCGCCCGTGGCCATGTTGAGAAACATCTGCTCGCCAACCTTGCCCAGGTCGATTGCACGCGCAGGCTGCTCAAGCAACGCGAGGGCGGCAGCCGGCTCCAGCGGCACACCTGCTGCCTTGGCGAAATCGTTGGCGGTGCCCAGGGGCATCAGGGCCAGGCTGACCTGGGTGTCGGCCTGGCCCATGGCCTCGGCCACATCGCGCAAGGTCCCGTCGCCGCCCCCGGCGACCACCTGCGAATAGCCGCCCGCCAGCGCCTCGCCCACCAGGCGCTGGGCATCGCCACCTTCCCAGGTCAGGCGCACGTCCAAGGTCCAGCCACGATCGCGCAGTTCGTTCACTGCGGTACGCACCTCTTCGTTCATGGCTTGCTTGCCATGCAGGATCAACATTGCCTTGCGCCCGTCCATCAGAGGCTCTCCTTGAAAATGCCACTGCCAATCTCGACCACGGCGACTGCCGAATTGCTGCACGGCGCCGAAGAAAATCGTACAGACGAACTGCACCCGCACCTCGACAAATACTTGGCTATCCTTAAAAAGGAACTTGAAGCAGCGTCATATTATTGACAAAACCCTCCCCAACACCTGACAGGAGTGGGCCATGCGCATACTCTGGACGCTGCCTTACCTGCCTTGGCCCACCACCAGCGGCAGCAAGACCCGGCAATACCACCTGCTGCGCGAGCTGGCGAAGCATGGCCACCGGATCACCCTGTTGGTGCAGTCGAAAGTCCCGCTGTCCGACCTTGCCCGAGAGGCCCTGGAACCCTTCCTGGAGCGCTTGATCGTACTGCCCCGGCGGCCAGTGCACAGCCCGCTCAACCTGCTGGCATCGCCAATCATCGACTACCCCATGCGCACCATCATCAATGGTTTGGCCCCTTGCCTGCGGCACCGTTTCGAACAGTTGCTCGACGAGCCCTGGGACGTGATCCAGATCGAGCACAGCTATGCCTTCCAGCCGTTCGAAAAAGCCCTGCAAGCCCGCGGGCTGCCGTTCATGCTCAGCGAGCACACGCTGGAGTCGGTGATGGGGGCTGCCAGCCACGACCGCCTGCCCCTGTGGCTACGCCCACTCAACGCCTTCGACCGCTGGCGCTACCGGCGCTGGGAACAGCGAGTGCTGAGCCAGCCCAGTGAAGTGGTGGCAGTATCTGCGCACGACGCCGAACTGATCAGCCAGATCAGCGGCCGACCGGTGAACGTGGTGGTCAGCGGTGTGGATTGCGACTATTACCAGACGGTGCAGCCTGCACGGCACAGCCAGCGGCTGTTGTTCGTGGGTAATTTCGAATATGGCGCCAACCTGGAGGCGATCGAATGGGCGCTGGAGGAGATCCTGCCCCAGGTCTGGCAAAGCAACCCGGCAGTGCGCCTGGCCATCGCCGGGCACGCGTTGCCCGCACACTGGAAGCTGCACTGGAACGACCCGCGCATCGAGTGGGTCGGCTACTGCCCCGACCTGCGCGAACTGCAACGCCGCTCGGCAGTGTTCTTCGCGCCACTGCGCTACGCCGGAGGGCCCAAGGTAAAGATTCTCGAAGCGATGGCCGCCGGCATGCCGGTGGTCACTACGCGCAAAGGGGTATCAGGGCTTGCGGTGAACAACGGCGAACACTACCTGGGCAGCGACGAAGGCGACCAACTGGCGCTGCTGATCAACCAGTTGCTCACCCAGCCCTGGCGCATGAGCCAGCTCGGTGAAGCGGGGCGCCAGCTGGCTCGCCAGCGCCATGACTGGAGCGTGGCCGCGCAACAGCTGGAGAGCGTGCACATGCGCCTGACCCAGCTGGCGCCAGCGCAGCCCGCCCCGATGGAGGTGGTGCTGCTCGGCCGTTCAGCCAAGTAGTTCGCTGAACGGGATGAACGACACAGGGTCGCCCAGGCTCACCGTGCTGCCCTCACGCACCTCGACCAGGCCATCGGCCCAGGCCGCGCTGCGCAGTACGCCGGAGCTCTGGTTCTTGTAGATCTGCACCCGGCCCCGCTCGATGCGCGCACGCAGATATTCGCGGCGCGTGCCTGGCTTGGGCCACTCGAACCCGGCGGGCACCTCGAAGCGCATGGGCGTCACCTCGGCGACACCCAGGCGGCGCAGCAGGTACGGGCGCGTGAGTAGCGCGAAGGTGACCAAGGTCGAGGCCGGGTTACCCGGCAGGCCGATGACCGGCACGCCGCGAAAATGCCCGAAGGTCAGTGGCTTGCCAGGCTTGATGGCGAGCTTCCACAAGGCCAGCTCACCGGCTTCGCGCAGTGCCATGCCGAGGTAGTCGGCTTCGCCCACCGACACGCCTCCGGTGGAGAGGATCAGGTCGACCTCGCCCAACCCCGCCAGGCATTGCCGGGTCAGCGCCAGGTCATCGGCGAGAATACCGGCGTCCACCACCTCGCAGCCCATGCGCTGCAGCCAGCTGACCAGCAGGCGGCGGTTGCTGTTGTAGATTTGCCCCGGCCCCAACGCCAGGCCTGGCTCTACCAGCTCATCGCCCGTGGAAAGCACAGCCACTCGCGCCCGGCGCACCACCTTCAGCCGGGCATGCCCCAAGGTCGCGGCAAGGCCCAGCTCGATCGGCCCAAGGCGCGTGCCGGCATCCAGCACACGCTCGCCAGCGCGGGTTTCCTGGCCCTTGGGGCGCACATTCTGGTCGACGACCAAGGGCTCGAGCAGACGCACACGACCATCGTCCAGCACTTCGACGCTTTCCTGCATCTCGACGCAATCGGCACCCTCGGGCAGCGGCGCGCCGGTGAAGATGCGCGCGCAGGTCCCGGGCTGCAAAGGCGCTGGCGCGTGGCCGGCGAAGATCCGCTGGCTGACCGCCAGCGGCTCGCCATTCCAATCGGCCAGACGCAGGGCGTAGCCATCCATGGCGCTGTTCGGCCAGGGCGGCAGGTCGAGGCTGGCCACCAGGTCTTCGGCCAGGATGCGCCCATCGGCCTCAGCCAGGGTCAGCGCCTCGGTTTCGCGCACCGGCGTGGCTTCGGCCAGCGCCAGCAGTTGCGCCAGGGCTTGTTCCACCGGCATCAGCGGCGGGTTCGACACAGCCTCAACCACGGCTTTCACACGCCTCGGCCTGCTTGAGGTGAGCCACGAAGTTGCAGGGGCGATGCCGGGCATCCAACTGCTCGGCAAGAATGCCATCCCAACCGGTTCGCACCGCATTGGTCGAGCCCGGCAGGCAGCACACCAGGGTGCCATTGGCCAGGCCGGCCAAGGCGCGGGATTGAATCGTGGAGGTGCCGATATCGGCCACCGAGATCTGCCGGAACAACTCGCCAAAACCATCGACCTGCTTGTCCAGCAGGCAAGCGACCGCTTCCGGGGTGCTGTCGCGCCCGGTGAAGCCGGTGCCGCCGGTGATCAACACGACTTGCACCAGGTCGTCGGCGATCCAGGTGGCCACCTGGGCGCGGATCTTGTACAGGTCATCCTTGAGCAGCACGCGCTCGGCCAGGCGGTGCCCCGCCGCGCTCAGGCGGTCGACGAACAGTTGCCCGGAGGTGTCGGTGTCGAAGGTACGGGTGTCACTGACCGTCAGCACAGCGATGTTCAGCGGCACGAAAGGGGTGTCTGCCTTGGCTTTCATGGGAGTCCGTTGCAGGTGGGGAAGGAATGCCGGGTGTTATATCACAGGGCGGCCCCGGCGCGGATGTGGCCAGACCAAGGCCCGAGCCTGCGCAGCAGCGCTATGCTGCACGATGCAAGGAACTTGCATGGACGCGCTGCGTCTTAATGACATCACGGACTATTGCACTGGAGAAACACCATGATCCAACGGACCCTTCCTGCCCTCATGCTTGCCCTCGGCCTGGGCGCCCTCGCTGGTTGTGCATCGCCGACCGTCATCACGCTGAACGACGGCCGTGAGATCCAAGCCGTGGATACCCCGTCCTATGACGACGACTCCGGCTTCTACGAATTCGAGCAACTCGACGGCAAGCGCGCGCGTATCAACAAAGACCAGATTCGCACCGTGAAAGAGCTCTGATTTGGCAGCCGACTTTTGGCAAAGGTCCTTTTAACAACAAGGGCTTGCGTTGAAAAATGGCATGCAGTAGGATTTTCAAATCGGAGTGTAGCGCAGCCAGGTAGCGCGTCTCGTTCGGGACGAGAAGGCCGCAGGTTCGAATCCTGTCTCTCCGACCAAATCCTTCCAAAAAGCCCGCCTTCCGCGGGCTTTTTGTTGTGCGTGGGAAATGACGTGTGGCTGCCTCACGCCGTCAGGCGCGAGGTCACCTGGCCCAACTGCCCTGACAACCCGTGCAACTTCTGCCCGGCCTGCTCGGTATGCTGCACGGCCTGCTGGTTGGCGGTGGCGATGCGGGTGATCTCGACCAGGTTGCGCGAGATGTCCTCGGCGACGCTAGTCTGCTCTTCCGCCGCCGTGGCGATTTGCCGGTTCATGTCGCGGATCGCCTCTACCGACTGGGTGATGCGGCGCAGCATCTGGCCGGCCTGCTGCACCTGCTCGGCGCCCTCCTCGCTGCGCTGCTGGCCGCCCTCGATGGCCTTGACCGCATCGACCGCGCCCTGCTGCACGGCCTCGATGATCTGGTGAATCTCGGCGATCGACGCAGCCGTGCGCTGGGCCAGGCTGCGGACCTCGTCGGCGACCACCGCGAAGCCTCGCCCGGCCTCACCGGCCCGCGCGGCCTCGATCGCAGCATTGAGCGCCAGCAGGTTGGTCTGCTCGGCAATCCCGCGGATCACCTCCAGCACCTTGCCGATGCGCGTGCTGTCGCTTTCCAGGTGACGGATCACCAGGGCGGTGCCGGCGATCTCGCGGTTGACCACGCCAATGATGTCGATGGTCTGCTGCATCACCTGCTCGCCCGCCTGGGCGCTGTGGTCGGCATCGTCCGCCGCACGTGCGGCTTCGGCAGCATGGCGCGCCACCTCCTGGGCGGTGGCGGACATCTCGTGCATGGCCGTGGCCACCTGGTCGGTACGCTGGAACTGGTCGTGGGTGCCAGTGGCCATGTCGCCTGCGATATTGCGCAACTGGCCGCTGGCGTTTTCCAGTTCTACCGCGTTGTCCTTGAGGCGCCCGATGGTGTCGGCGAGGAAGTCGCGCAGGGTGTTGGCGGCACTGGCCAAACGCCCTAGCTCATCTTCGCGGCGGCTGTCGACGCGGTCGGCGAACTGCCCCTGGCTGAGCTGGGCGACGTAGTCGATCAGGCGGCGAATCGGCTCGACCAGGCTGCGGTCAACCAGCCACAGGCTGAGCACCCCGACCAACAGCGCCGAGCCCAGCATCACCAGCACCCCGAGCCATACCGTGCGCTCGGCACCAGCGCTGATGGCAGCGGCGCGGGTAGCAGACTCGGCCCGCAGTTGCTCCACCAGCGCGCTCATCTGCTCGCTGGCAGCGCGGTCCACGCCCTTGACTGCCTGATCCCCCACCACCGGGTCGCCACCCGCGGCGATGAACGCCTGGCGCCCTTGCCCATAGGCCTGGCCCAGTTGACGGTGACTGTCACGCAACTGCTGCACGCGCGCCTTGAGCTCGCCATCGCTGCTGTCGATCAACTGCCCCAGCACCGTCTGTACCTGCCGCTCGCGGTCCTGGAACTGCTGCCAGTACTTGTCCAGCTCTGCCGGCTGACGGCCGCGCAGCAGCACGTTCTTCCACTCCTGCACCTGTATCTTGAACTGCAGGTTGGCCTCGTCGATCAGTTGCGAAGCGCGCAATGGCCCGTCGACCAGCTCGGCATAACCCCGCACGTTCGAAGACAGGAACTGGAAACACACCAACGCAATCAGCAGCATCGCTGCCAGACTGCCGCCCAACAGGGCGAGAATTTGCACTCTCAGGGATCGACGCATCGGGAAGGTCTCGAACAAGGAGAAAAGGAACGATGCGCCAAGCGCACCGCCGAGCAGACGTCCCTGTCCTCGTTCGCAAGCCAAAAAAAAGCTGCCATCGGTCGATAGCAGCCAGGTCGAGCACTTGCACAATAGTTAAGGCCGATAGTCTCAGGCAATTGCTACAAAAATGTTACAAGACAGCGTCAAACGTGACCGCCACTGAACTGCAAGGCTGCCAGCCGAGCGTACAGCGGGTTGTGCTCGACCAACTGGCGATGACTGCCAACCGCCGCCAGGCACCCCTGGTCGATCACCGCGATACGGTCGGCATGCTGCACCGTGGCCAGGCGGTGGGCGATCACCAGGGTGGTGCGCCCGGCCATGAGCTGCGGCAAGGCCTGCTGGATCAGGTGTTCGCTCTGGGCGTCGAGGGCGCTGGTGGCTTCGTCCAGCAACAGTATTGGCGCATCCACCAACAGCGCACGGGCAATGGCCAGGCGCTGGCGCTGGCCGCCGGACAAGCCCACGCCGCCCTCGCCCAGCGGCGTCTGGTAGCCCTGGGGCAGTTGTTCGATGAACTCATGGGCATGGGCACTGCGCGCCGCTGCCTCGACCTGGGCCTGGGTCGCCTCGGGCCGGCCGTAGCGGATATTGGCCTCGACCGTACCGCGAAACAGCGCCGGGTTCTGCGCAACCAGGGCGAACTGACGGCGCAGGTCGTGCGGCGTCAGCGTGGTGATGGCCTGGCCATCGAGCAGGATGCTGCCCGACTGCGGGTCATGAAAGCGCAGCAACAAGTCGAACAAGGTCGACTTGCCCGCCCCGGACGGCCCCACCAGGGCCACCGTCTGCCCCGGCTCAACGACCAGGCTCAGGCCATCGATGGCCGCCACCCCTGGCCGTGAGGGGTAGGCGAATGTCACGTCCTGCAGCTCGATGCGCCCACTGGCGCGCTGGCCAGGCAGGCTGTGCGGCTGCTCAGGCGGCAGGATTGCGCTACGCGCCGCCAGCAGTTCGCCGATGCGTTCGGCAGCACCGGCGGCCCGTTGCAGTTCGCCGAGCACTTCGCTGAGGGTGCCGACCGCGCTGCCGACGATCAGGCTGTAGAACACGAACGCCGCCAGCTCGCCCCCCGAAATACGCCCGCCGATCACATCCATGCCGCCGACCCACAGCATCACCGCCACAGCGCCCAGCACCAGCACGATGACCAGGGTAATCAACCAGGCCCGCTGGGCGATGCGCCGCCGCGCCACGGAAAAGGCAACTTCGACGGTCTCGGCGAACAACGCCTGGTCACGCGCCTGGTGGTTGTAGGCCTGCACGGTCTTGATCTGGCCGAAGGTCTCGGCGACGTAGCTGCCCACGTCGGCCACCCGGTCCTGGCTTTGCCGCGACAGGCTGCGAACCCGGCGCCCGAACAGCAGGATCGGCGCCAGCACCAGCGGCAGGGCCAGCACCACGATGCTGGTGAGCTTGGGGTTGGTGACGAACAGCAACACCACGCCACCCACCACCATCAAGGCATTGCGCAGGAACATCGACAGCGACGAGCCGATCACCGATTGCAGCAAGGTGGTATCGGCGGTCAGGCGCGACTGGATCTCGGAGCTACGGTTGTCCTCGAAGAAGCCCGGGTGCAGGCCGACCAGGTGGTCGAACACTGCGCGGCGGATATCGGCCACGCAGCGCTCGCCGATCCATGAAACCAGGTAGAAGCGGCTGAAGGTACCGACGGCCAGCGCCAGCACCAGCACCATGAACAAGCCAATGGTCTGGTTGAGCTGGTGGGGCGAGCGGGTCATGAAGCCCTGGTCGACCAGCAAGCGAATGCCCTGCCCCATGGACAAGGTGATGGCTGCGGTAAGGATCAGCGCCAGCATGGCCAACAGCGTCTGCCGACGATAAGGACGAATGAACTGCCAGGCCAGGCGCAGGGCGCGGCGTTGGCGGGATGAGACCGGTTCGGGCATGGCGTGGGCCAGGTGCAGGGGGAAGCGTGCAGACTACCACTCATCCACCTGCGCGGAACTCTCGCTTGCGCACCAAGATCGCAATTCAGGCGGGCAAAGCGCCTATAGCCTATTGATATAAGCCCCAACTGGTGCTTTGCCGCGCATTCTGGTGGACTGTAAACGTCGTGATACAACGCGCTGTCACAGGCTATTCACGGCACATACGTACCCTGAGCTTGCAACCTGAAGAGGAGACAGGAAATGAGCTTGCAGCATAGCAGCGATACCCCGAAAACCCCTGCCCCAGCACAGAAGCCTTGCGGCTCGGTGATCGATGCCCAAGGCAAGGAAGTGCCCATTACCGAGCAGATGATCCAGCAAGCCTGCCAAGAGCTGGAAGAGAGCCGGGTCAAGCGCGTCAGCAAAGGCTGAGGCCAGATGATTTCCTGCAACCCGGCGCTTGCGCCGGGTTTTTAGTTTCTACAAGCCCCGCAAACGGCTCAGACCAGCACTGCGCCCAACGCACTGACCACCTGCGCCAGCTGCGGCGCCTCACCGTGCAGGTGCACCGCCAACCCCTCGATCTCGCGCCGCACCGGGTAATGCTTGCGCAGCAAATCGAAGGCTGCGCGCTGCTCGGCGGGGTCTTGGCTGAGGCTACGCCGGAAGTCGGCATCGTCGCGACGCGGGTCGTAGACCGCACGGCACAAAGTGGCTAGCGCCCAGGCCGGCTCGGCAGCAGCGGCCAGGTCCATGCGAGCAAGGGCCGGCGCCGGCAGCAGATCGGCCAGGTGTACCTGCTCGGCAATACCCTGCCAGCGGCAGAACGCCTGGTAGATCTGCGCAGTGCCACGCTGCTTGCCGTCCAGACTGTAGCCAGCGATATGCGGGGTGGCCAGGGTGCACAGGTCGGCCAGCGCCAGGTCCACCTGCGGTTCGTGCTCCCAGACATCCAGCACCGCGTGCACATCGTCACGGCGCAGCAACAACTCGCGCAGTGCGTCGTTGTCGACCACAGGCCCGCGCGCGGCGTTGACCAGCCAGGCGCCGGGCCGCAAGCGCGCCAGCTGCGGTGCACCAAGCAAATGCCAGGTGGGGTGTTCGCCGCCGCGCTGCAGCGGGGTGTGCAGGCTGATGGTGTCGCACTCGGCCAGGATCGTCTCGAGGCTGACGAAGTCGCCACCCTCGCGGGCTTGGCGCACCGGGTCGCAGACCAGCACCTTCCAGCCCAGGCCATGCAGCACCCGCACCAGGCGCCCACCGACCTCGCCAGCGCCGACCACGCCATACACCCGCTGGGCAAGCGCCACACCCTCGAGTTCGGCCAGGGTCAGCAAGCTGCCCAGCACGTAGTCCACCACGCCCCGGGCATTGCAGCCGGGGGCGCTGCTCCAGTGGATGCCTGCCTGGGCGAAATAGTCGAGGTCGAGGTGGTCGGTGCCGATGGTGCAGGTGCCGACGAAGCGCACCTGGCTGCCCTCCAGCAGTTGCCGGTCGACCCGGGTCACCGAGCGCACCAGCAATACGTCGGCATCCTTGACGCACGCCGCGTCGATAGCGCGCCCTGGGTAGCGACGGATTTCGCCGAAGCCTTCGAAGAAGGCATCGAGCAGCGGGATATTCTCGTCGGCAACTATCAGCATGGCGCTCTCCTGTCAGGGGAGCGCATTTTAGGCGCTGTGCCCGGTGCTAGCCAGCTTAGGTTTTGTACGGAAAATGCCTGCGTGACGATTATGCTGCGTTGAAAACAGGCTCGGAATGCTCATTGACAACCAGTCAACTCCGCTTCCTCGCCTGTTTTCGCCTTGCCTAATCGCCACTCGGCTATTTTCCGTACAAACCCTAGTCGGCCTTCTTGCGGATCCAGTACAGGTAGGTGCCGGCCTCTTCCTGCTGTTGCACCAACTCATGGCCCAGGAAGGTGCAGAACTTGGGGATGTCGCGGCAGGTGGACGGGTCGGTGGCGATGACTTTGAGCAGGCCGCCAGCGGCCAGGTCGCGCACGTGCTGGTGCAGCATCATCACCGGCTCCGGGCAGTTCAGGCCGGTGGCGTCGAGCACGGCGTCAGGGGTGAAATCGGTCATGGGAAGCTCCGCTGAATAGAGATATTGTCACGCCTGGCGAGGCTTCAGGTCGAGCCTGCGCAGGTGGCAGGTCACTTCCTCGCGGTCGTGGTACAGCTGCTTGCAGGCGATCGATACCTTCACCTTGCGCGTTTTGAATGCAGCTTCCATGCGGTCGAGCAACTTGCGCACCTCGGCGTGGCGCTGCTTCATCGGCAGCTTGAGGTTGACTACCGCTTCCCGGCACAACCCTTCACCCAGCCAGGTCTCGATCAGCGAAGCGGTGCGCGCGGGCTTCTCGACGATGTCGCAGACCATCCAATCCACGGTCTGCTTGGGCTTCCAGGTGAAGCCATCGGCCATCAGGTGCTCGACCAGTCCGGTGTCCATCAGGCTTTCGGCCATGGGGCCGTTGTCGATGGCGGTCACCAACATGCCGCGCTTGACCAGCTGATAGGTCCAGCCACCGGGCGAGGCGCCGAGGTCCACACCGGTCATATCATCGTTCAGGCGCTGCTCCCATTGCTCACGCGGGATGAACTGGTGCCAGGCCTCTTCAAGCTTCAAGGTCGAACGGCTCGGGGCCTCGCGGGGGAACTTCAGGCGCGGGATACCCATGGGCCAGAGCGCAGAGTTGTCGGCATCGGCCACCCCGACGAACACCCGCCGACCGCTGATGAAGGTCAGCAGCAGGCGTGGCCGGTTCGGCTCCTGCACCAGCCGACCGGCTTTCTCCAGTGCCTTGCGCAGCGGTACCTCGAACTTGCGGCAGAAGGTCGAGAGCTCCTTGCCGTCATTGCTGTCGAGCACTTCCAGCCACAGGCTGCCAAACACCGGATACTCGGCCAGGTGCTCCAGCAGCACGCTGATGCGGTCGGTTTCCGGCAGCTCGACGAATGCGCCGCGCGCCCATTGGCGCGGGAAAATCAGGCGGTCGAAGCGCAGCTCACGCATCAGCCGCTCGGCGCCGCCGTCCTCGGTGCAGACGAACTCGGCACAGGCGCTCTGCGGCTTGCCCTTGGCATAGCCGGCAACGCCCAAGAGGGCGGCATGTTCGCTGATTTCGGCGCAGACCTCGCCCTCGAAGCCGGGGCGGCAATGCATGAACAGGGTATTCATCTTTCACTCCACATCACTGGCGCAGGTTCACGCCAGGGGGGCGAATGATAAAGGAAGATCGGAACCTGCGACACGCCCGCTCGGCCCAGAACAAAGTCGGGGACGCCAAAGCGGTCTACCCTGACGTTTCAGCCAGGCCCGTACCGTGCGGGTCGAAACACAGCGGTGACACCGGCGAGCATCCAGCATGCGCCGGGCACCGACGCAGAAGGAGTTGGCAATGCCCTCGCTCGATAGCCTGAAAACCCTCAAGACCCTCAAGGTGGCCGACCACACCTATCACTATTTCAGCCTGGCCGAAGCGGCGCGCCCACTTGGCGACCTGCAGCGCCTGCCGATGTCGCTCAAGGTCCTGCTGGAGAACCTGTTGCGCTGGGAGGATGGCGAGACCGTCACCGGCGACGACCTCAAGGCCCTCGCCGCCTGGCTGAAGGAGCGACGCTCGGACCGCGAGATCCAGTACCGCCCGGCGCGGGTCCTGATGCAGGACTTCACCGGCGTCCCCGCCGTGGTCGACCTGGCCGCCATGCGCGCGGCCATGGCCAAGGCCGGTGGCGACCCGCAGCGCATCAACCCACTGTCGCCAGTGGACCTGGTGATCGACCACTCGGTGATGGTCGACCGCTACGCCAGCCCCGCCGCCTTCGAAGAAAACGTCGACATCGAGATGCAGCGCAATGGCGAACGCTATGCCTTCCTGCGCTGGGGCCAGAGCGCTTTCGACAACTTCCGCGTGGTACCGCCGGGCACCGGCATCTGCCACCAGGTCAACCTGGAATACCTGGGCCGCACGGTCTGGACCCGCGAGGAAGACGGGCGCACCTACGCCTTCCCCGACACCCTGGTGGGCACCGACTCGCACACCACCATGATCAATGGCCTCGGCGTGCTCGGCTGGGGCGTCGGCGGCATCGAGGCGGAGGCTGCAATGCTCGGCCAGCCGGTGTCGATGCTGATTCCCGAGGTGATCGGTTTCAAGCTCACCGGCAAGCTGCGCGAGGGCATCACTGCCACTGACCTGGTACTGACGGTAACGCAAATGCTGCGCAAGAAAGGCGTGGTGGGCAAGTTCGTCGAATTCTACGGCGACGGCCTGGCCGACCTGCCGCTGGCCGACCGCGCCACCCTCGCCAACATGGCGCCGGAATATGGCGCCACCTGTGGCTTCTTCCCGGTCGATGAAATCACCCTCGATTACCTGCGTCTTTCTGGCCGCCCGGAGCAGACCGTGCGCCTGGTCGAGGCCTACAGCAAGGAACAGGGCCTGTGGCGCCTGCCTGGCCAGGAGCCGCTGTTCAGCGACACCCTGGCGCTGGACATGGCCGATGTAGAGGCCAGCCTGGCCGGCCCCAAGCGCCCGCAGGACCGAGTCGCCCTGGGTGGCGTGAGCCAGGCGTTCGACAGCTTCATCGAACAGCAACCCAAGGTCCTGGCCAAGGACGTCGGACGCCTGGAAAGCGAAGGCGGTGGCGGTGTGGCCGTGGGCAATGCCGACCAAGCGGGGGAAATCAGCTACAACCAAGGCGGCCAGCGCCACACCCTGCGCGATGGCGCGGTGGTGATCGCCGCCATCACGTCCTGCACCAACACCTCCAACCCCAGCGTGATGATGGCCGCCGGCCTGGTCGCCAAGAAGGCCGTCGAGAAAGGCCTGACGCGCAAGCCGTGGGTCAAGAGCTCACTCGCCCCCGGCTCGAAAGTGGTCACCGAGTACTTCAAGGCTGCAGGCCTGACGCCGTTCCTCGATCAACTGGGTTTCGACCTGGTGGGCTATGGCTGCACCACCTGCATCGGCAACTCCGGCCCACTGGACGATGCGATCGAGAAGGCCGTCGCCAGCGCAGACCTTACAGTCGCCTCGGTGCTCTCGGGCAACCGCAACTTCGAAGGCCGCGTGCACCCGCTGGTGAAGACCAACTGGCTGGCCTCGCCGCCATTGGTGGTGGCCTACGCCCTGGCTGGCAGCGTTCGCATCGACCTTACCCAGGACGCCCTGGGCACCGGCAAGGATGGCCAGCCGGTGTACCTGCGTGACATCTGGCCGAGCCAACGGGAAATCGCCGAGGCCGTGGCCAGTGTCGACACCGCGATGTTCCACAAGGAGTACGCCGAAGTGTTCGCCGGCGATGCGCAATGGCAAGCCATCGAAGTACCACAGGCCGCCACCTACGTGTGGCAGGACGATTCCACCTATATCCAGCACCCGCCGTTCTTCGACGACATCGGCGGCCCGCTGCCGGAAATCGCCGATGTGCGCGGCGCGCGCATTCTCGCCCTGCTGGGCGACTCGGTGACCACCGACCACATCTCCCCGGCCGGCAACATCAAGGCCGACAGCCCGGCCGGGCGCTACCTGCGCGACAAGGGCGTGGAGCCGCGCGACTTCAACTCCTACGGCTCGCGGCGCGGCAACCATGAAGTGATGATGCGCGGCACTTTCGCCAACATTCGTATCCGCAACGAGATGCTCGGCGGCGAGGAAGGCGGCAATACCCTGCACGTGCCCAGCGGCGAGAAGCTGTCGATCTTCGATGCGGCCATGCGCTACCAGGCCGAGGGCACGCCACTGGTGGTGATCGCCGGCCAGGAGTACGGCACCGGCTCCAGCCGCGACTGGGCCGCCAAGGGCACCAACCTGCTGGGGGTCAAGGCCGTGCTGGCGGAAAGCTTCGAGCGTATCCACCGCTCCAACCTGGTGGGCATGGGCGTGCTGCCGTTGCAGTTCAAGGCCGGTGACAACCGCAAGGCGCTGGGGCTGACGGGCAAGGAGCGCATCGATGTGCTGGGGCTGAGCGATGCGCAGGTGCGCCCAGGCATGGACCTGACACTGCGTATCACCCGCGAGGACGGCCAGCAGGAGCAGGTTCCCGTGCTGTGCCGGATCGACACGCTGAATGAGGTGGAGTACTTCAAGTCAGGCGGCATCCTGCATTACGTGCTGCGTCAGCTGATTGCCGGGCGGTAGCCCATGCACCTGGCTATCGCGGCCTTGTGCCGCGATAGCCTCACCAGGGAACGGCGTCTAGAATCCCGGCGGCTCATACCAAAAGGATTTCCGATGCCCCGCCCTCACTGGATCGCCCTGCTGCTGCTCACCCTCGGTTACGTATTGGCGCTCACCTACGGCAGCCTGACCCTTGCCACCCTACCCGCGTTCCTCGCGCTGCTCGTTGCAGGCTGGCTGGTGCGGCGCCCGGCACGCTGGCAGCAGGCCAGCGGCCATGCGCTGTTCATCGTCCTCGCCGCCGCCCTGGCCTTGCACTGGCTACCGGGCTTCCTCGGGGCCAAGGTGATCGACAAGGCGGTGTTCAGCGAAGGTGCCGTGCCGTTCTCGATGTACCTGAACCTGGACAAGCCGCTGATTGGCTTCTGGATACTGCTCGCCTGCCCCTGGTTGCTGGTGCTGCGCGCCCGTGGCGCGCTGACCGGCCTGGCACTGACACTGCCGTTGACCCTGGTGGCCTGCCTGGGCGGCGCCTGGGCACTAGGCCTGGTCACCTGGGCGCCGAAATGGCCCGACCAGGCCTGGGTCTGGATACTCAACAACTTGCTGCTGGTGAGCCTGACCGAAGAGTTGCTGTTCCGTGGCTACCTGCAAGGCGGCCTGCAACGGTTGTTCGGCCACCCAGGCCTGGCGCTGGTGGTGGCTGCCCTGCTGTTCGGCCTGGCGCACCTGGGCGGTGGCTGGCAGTGGTTCTACCTGGCCAGCCTGGCAGGTGTCGGCTACGGGCTGGCCTACCGTCATGGCGGGCTGTTGGCCGCGGTGCTGTGTCATTTCCTGTTCAACCTGGCGCATTTCACGCTGTTTACCTACCCCATGCTGGCCCCGTCCTGAAAAGGGCCGGGGTCGAAACTGTCATAATTTCGCCAAGATAATGAAATATCGCGCGGAACATGCAGGCAAAAAACGATTTTTCCTAGCGCACCGCCAGAGTAGTGGCATTGCGCCAGATCAAGCCGGAATAAATATTCACTCAACAAAGCCCGCTGTCTGCCGATACGTGTCCAAAGCCTTGCGGAAACACTGCCCATGCGTAACAACCAGCCGATTACCCAGAGAGAACGGACTTTCCCTGCACAGCAGCGGTTGATCTCCACCACCAACGCCAAGGGCGTGATCACCTACTGCAACGATGATTTCATCGAAATCAGTGGCTTCTCCCGCGAGGAACTGACCGGTGCCGCGCACAACCTGGTACGCCACCCCGACGTGCCGTCCGCCGTGTTTGCCCACATGTGGCAGACCCTCAAGCAAGGCCAGCCCTGGATGGGCATCGTCAAGAACCGCTGCAAGTCGGGCGACCACTACTGGGTCAACGCCTATGTCACGCCGATCTTCGAAAACAACCAGGTGGTCGGCTTCGAGTCGGTTCGAGTCAAACCGACCGCCGAGCAAATTCGCCGCGCCGAGGCCTTGTACCAGCGCCTGAACCAGAACAAGTCGGCAGTGCCTCGCCGCGACAAGTGGCTGCCGGTGCTACAGGATTGGCTGCCATTCATCCTGGTCAGCCAGATGGGTTTTTTGATCGGTAGCTGGCTCGGGCACTGGTGGGGCTTCGCCCTGGCGGCAGCCCTTTGCGTGCCACTCGGCCTGCTGGGCCTGAGCTGGCAGCAGCGCGGCCTCAAGCGCCTGCTGCGCCTGGCCGAACAGACCACCTCCGACCCACTGATCGCGCAGATGTACACCGACAGCCGTGGCGTACAGGCACGCCTGGAAATGGCCATGCTCAGCCAGGAGTCGCGCCTGAAGACCTGCCTCACCCGCCTGCAGGACAGCGCCGAGCACCTCAGCGAGCAGGCACGTCAGTCCGACGTGCTGGCGCACAAGAGCTCCTCAGGCCTTGAACGCCAACGCGTGGAGACCGAGCAGGTGGCAACGGCAGTCAACCAGATGGCCGCCACCACCCAGGAAGTAGCCAACCACGTGCAGCGCACCGCCGACGCCACCCAGGAAGCCAACCGCCTGACCCACGAAGGTCGGCAGATCGCCGGGGAAACCCGTGAAGCGATCGAGCGCTTGTCCACTGCGGTGGGCGAAACCGGGCAAACCGTCACCCAGCTGGCCAAGGACAGCGACGAAATCGGTGGCGTGGTGGATGTCATCAAGGGTATCGCCGACCAGACCAACCTGCTGGCCCTGAACGCCGCCATCGAAGCCGCACGCGCTGGCGAGATGGGCCGTGGTTTTGCCGTGGTCGCCGACGAAGTGCGTCAGTTGGCGCAGCGCACCGCTGAATCCACTGGGCAGATCCACGCCCTGATCGCCAAGTTGCAGCAAACCGCCAACAATGCCGTGCAGACCATGGAGACTGGCCACCGCCAGGCCCAGGAAGGCGTGGAGCGGGTCATGCAGGCCGACCAGGCGTTGGTGGGCATCAGCGAAGCGGTCGCCAATATCACCGACATGGCCACACAGATCGCCGCCGCTACCGAAGAACAGACCGCCGTGGCCGAAGAGATCAGCCGCAACATCAGCACCATCGCCGACCTTGCCGACCAGACCGCCGAACAGGCCCAGCATTCGGCTCAGCTCAGCGAGGAACTGACCTCCACCGCCGGTACCCAGTACTCGCTGGTAGAGCGTTTCAACCGCTAGAAGCAATGCGGGGCGAGCCAGTGGCGCGCCCCGCATCGTTCATCCCTACCGCTACCAGTCCAGGCTTAGCCGGCTTTCGAAGTAACGCTCGTTACCGGTCAATGGGTCGTTGAAACGCAGGCTCTGGGCCAGTAGCTTCAATGGTCGTTGCAGGTCGTCCTGCTCATTGCGCAGCACCGGGTAGAACGGGTCATTGCAGATGGCCGCGCCCAAGGCGGCCATGTGCACCCGCAACTGATGGGTCTTGCCGGTCACCGGCGACAAACCGTAGCGCCACAGCTCACCGTTTTTCTCCAGCACCTCGGCCAAGGTCTCGCTATTGGGCGCGCCTTCTACCTCGTGCATGCGAAAGAACGGCTCGCCATGCTCCAGGCGGCTTTTGTGCACCAACGGAAAGGCCTGCTGCGTCAGGGCTGCGGCGATGGCCTGGTAGCGTTTGTCGATGCGTCGCTCGGGGAACAACCGCTGGTACGCACTACGGGTATCCGGGTTGGCCGAAAACAGCACCAACCCAGCAGTGTGCCGGTCGATGCGGTGTAGCGGCACCAGGTGAGGGTTGCCCTGGCTGCGGATAAGGCGGCGCAACAGGGTTTGCTCAACGTATTCGCCGGTGGGCGTGACCGGCAGAAAATGCGGTTTATCCGCCACCACCAGGTGTTCGTCGCTGTAGAGCACCGACTCCTGCACCGGTATCGGCTTTTCGTTCGGCACTTCACGAAAGTAATGCAAACGCAGGCCTGGTCGGTAAGGCCGCTCGGCAGCGACCGGTTGACCCTGGGCATCGAGCACTCGACCACGATTGAAGCGATCCAGCCATTGCTCGCGCCCGATGCCCTTGAAGTGATCGCACAGGCAATCGAGCACCGTCGCCCAATTGCCCGGTGGCAGGCACACGGTACTGGCTTGTTGCTGTGCGGGGTCGAAGGGCTTGGTCATGGCAGGCTCGGGTATCGGCGGCCGGGCATTATCCTCGATGCGGCCCGCCTCAACCAGCCTCGCGGCCCTGTTCACAGCGCGCCTTGAGCCAGCGCAGCACCTGCACCGGCTCCCAGCGGCCGGGGTCGTAAAGGGCATAGAGCGCCCCTTGGTAACCCACGACATCCAGCGGCCGATGGAACCCTGCGCGCTGGAACAGGGCTTCGATCTCTGCGAAGCAGGTATTGAAGTGCACCTTGCCAAAGGGCGTGCGGTCGTCGGTGACCAGCCCTTCCAGGCGCAGCTCAAGGACAGCGTCGAGCACACGCTCGGGCGGCATTCGGTTGATGCTGTATTTCAATTGCTCGACGTTGAGCATCGCTTACCTCGAATACTGTATATTTATACAGAATACGAACAGGAGCCGTGCTGCGTCAATCAGCGAATGCCCGGCAGGTAGCCGGTGCCACGACGAACGGTCAGTACTTCGCGGCGGGGCCGCTCAGCGGCTACCGCCAAGTGCACCCAGCGGTCGAACTCAAGGATCAACTGGTCGAACACCAAGTCGCTGTCGCGGATGCGTTCGGCCAGCGCTCGAGGTCCGCAGGCAGGCGTGTTGAAATCTGCCGCCAACCCCTGCGTGTGGGCACTGTTGGCCGCACCGCCGACCCGCCGGTTGAGTTCGGCACAGCGAAAACCGCTGCTCACGACAATCGGCCCACCCACCAGTTCGCGTACCTGTTCAAGGAGCAGGCACAACAACTTCAAGTTGGCCAGGGCTTCAGGCGCGGGGGTATTGTCCAGCCCCTCGCGTGCAGCGATCTGCGAGGTGATGAGCTCTTCGAGGGTGAAATGGGGAGTGAGGTACATGGGGGCATCTCCGTGGTGTCTGCAAGGCTGCGATCGGAGCGACCGCGCTTGCATCTTCACGCCCACGGCGGGCAGGTGGCTGAGGGAAGGTAGCCCCCGACGCCCCTAGCGCAGGAAAGCCACCACCTGGTCGGCCTCGAATGGCCAGGCCAATTCGGCGCCGCTGTCGCAACGCCGCAGCACCGGGATACTCAAGCTGTAGCGCTCGAACAATGCCTCGTTCTCGGCAATATCGACCAACTCCACCAGCAGGCCCCGCTCCACGAACGGCATCAGCACCCCTTCAGCCACCTCACACAGGTGACACCCCAGGGTGCCGAACAATTGGCATTCAGGCAGCATGAGACAGCTCCGGATGGTCGATAGAGATGCTCATTCTAGCCAATGCCAGGCCAGCAGGGTTCAATCCTGGCTGGTAGAGCCGATGCGATGCACCGAAAGGTCGGCGCCCTGGAACTCCTGTTCGTGGCTCAAGCGCAAGCCGTGCAAGGCCTTGACCAGGCCATAGACGGCAAAGCCCCCCACCAGCGCCAGCACCACACCCGCCAGGCTGCCGATGAGCTGGCTGGCCAGGCTGACCCCACCCAGCCCGCCGAACGCAGCCTGGCCGAATAGGCCGCAGGCGACCCCGCCCCACACACCGCACAGCCCGTGCAGCGGCCAGACACCCAGCACATCGTCGATCTTCCAGCGGTTTTGCGCGGCGGTGAAGCACCAGACGAACAGCGCCCCGGCCACCAGCCCGGTCACCAACGCACCGACCGGATGCATCAGGTCGGAGCCCGCGCAGATCGCCACCAGCCCGGCCAACGGCCCGTTATGCAGGAAGCCTGGGTCGTTGCGACCGACCAGCAAGGCCGCCAGGGTGCCGCCGACCATCGCCATCAGCGAATTGATCGCCACCAGGCCGCTGACCCCCTCCAGGGTCTGGGCGCTCATGACGTTGAAGCCGAACCAGCCAATGATCAGGATCCACGAGCCCAGCGCCAGGAACGGAATGCTCGACGGCGCGAACGCCACCAGGCGCCCGTCGCGGTAGCGCCCACGGCGCTCGCCCAGCAACAGCACTGCCGTCAGCGCCAGCCAGCCGCCCATCGCATGCACCACGACGGAACCTGCGAAGTCATGGAATGGCGCGCCAAAACGCGCCTCGAGCCAGGCCTGCGCGCCCAGGTTGCCGTTCCACACCAAGCCTTCGAAGAACGGGTAGACAAAGGCCACGATCAACGCCGTGGCGCACAGCTGTGGCGCGAACCGTGCACGCTCGGCGATACCCCCGGAGATGATTGCCGGAATCGCCGCAGCGAAGGTGAGCAGGAAGAAGCACTTGACCAGCGCGTAGCCATGGTCGGCGGCCAGCACCGCGGCAGGCTCCAGGAAACTCACGCTATAGGCGATCCAGTAGCCGATGAAGAAATACACCAGGGCCGAGACCGCGAAATCGCTGAGGATCTTGCACAGGGCATTGACCTGGTTCTTGTGCCGCACGGTACCGACTTCCAGAAAGGCGAAGCCTGCGTGCATGGCCAGGACCAGAATGGCCCCCATGAGGATGAAGAGGGTGTTGGAGCCGTGGACAAGAGCGTCCATCGCGCTTTGCGTGTTTTCCATGGAATTGGCAGACCTGCTGAAAGTGCACCAGGACAGTTCAAAAAGCAGTGCTCACGCACCTGTTAGGTGCTTACCTGCCCTCCTCCCTGGGTGAGCGAGGTGGGCGATGAGCGTTTTTTCTTGGGTTTGTCGTGGATTGGGTTAAGGTTTAACGGGATTCACCGGGGCGCTGCTCGATAATGGCGCAGCCCCTGCAATCCGCGCCCCGCTACATAGCAAGCGCCGTACCAGCGACCTTGCAATGAACCTTCCGCTACACCTGTCACTCGAAATAGCCACACACATTCACAGGGAGAGACCCATGGCCAGCAAATCGGCAAAGACTGCACAAGAGATATTGATGGCTGACTTCCAGGCGTTGGTCCGCGACACCGAGAAGTTGCTCGCCGACACCGCCAACCTGGCGGGCGACCAGGCCGATGAGCTGCGCGGGCAGATCCACGACCGCCTGGTGCAAGCACGCGAAACCCTGCAACTGACACAGGAATCTGTTCGTGAACGTGGCGAGGCAGCGCTGGGCAGCGCCGAGCAATACGTCCAGGAAAACCCTTGGCAGGCCATCGGCATCGCCGCAGGTGTCGGCCTGCTGATTGGCCTGCTGGCCAACCGGCGCTGAGGTAACCCATGGAAAACGACGCCATCGGCGCTTCGGGCAAACGCCTGGGTGCAGCCGCACTCGGCATGCTGCACAGCCATATAGAATTGTTCGGCATCGAGTTGCAGGAACAGAAAGGCCGCACCTTGCGCCTGCTGCTGTTCGCGGGGCTCGGGCTGGTATTCGCCTTGCTACTGCTGACCGCGCTGTCCGGGTTGCTGCTGGTGCTGCTATGGGACAGCTACCGATTGGCCGGAATTATCGGCCTGTGCGTGTTCTACGGCATGGCCGCACTGTACTGCGGGCTTCGCTTGAAGGCTGCGGTGTTCGACGAGTCGTCGCCTTTCAGCGCCACCCTTGAGGAATTGGCCAAGGATCGGGAGCGCCTGTTGCCATGAGCCTGCCTGAACTGCCGAATACCCGTAACCCACGCGAGTTGCGCAAGGCATTGCTGCGCCTGCGCCTGGAAATGCACCGCCAGCAAATCCGCCACGAAACCGCACAACTGCTCGAACCGGTACAGCGCCTACGGGGGGCAAGTGCGTCGCTGCAAGATGGCCTTGGCATCAAGCATGCGCCCCTGTGGGGCCTGGGTGCGGTGGTCGCACTCGGCTTTCTCACCGGCAAGGGCGTGCGCAGCGGCAATCTGGCGCGCCTGTTGCGCCTGGGGAGCAGCCTCACACCGTTGGTGCGCCTGTTTCTGCACAGTGGCCGGCGCCCCTGAACGGAGGTGCCCGCCGCTTGCGCGGGCACAGCCGAAACGGTGAAGCTATGACGACCACCTGACGGGAGATCGAGCCTTGGACTGGCACACCCTGCTGACCCGCGAACGCCTGGGCAAAGCCCTGTACAGCACAGAGGAAATGGGGCGCAGCCCCTTCCACAAGGACCACGACCGCATCATCTTCTCCGGCGCTTTCCGCCGCCTGGGGCGCAAGACCCAGGTCCATCCGGTATCCAGCAACGATCACATCCACACCCGCCTGACCCACTCCCTGGAAGTGAGCTGCGTCGGCCGCTCGCTGGGCATGCGCGTCGGCGAAACCCTGCGCACCAGCCTACCGGACTGGTGCGAACCGAGCGACCTGGGCATGATCGTGCAGTCGGCCTGCCTGGCCCACGATATCGGCAACCCGCCGTTTGGCCATTCTGGCGAAGATGCCATCCGCTACTGGTTCCAGCAGGCGGCTGGGCGCGGCTGGCTGGACGACATGAATGACGACGAACGCGCCGACTTCCTCAACTTCGAGGGCAACGCCCAGGGTTTCCGAGTGCTGACCCAGCTGGAATACCACCAGTTCGACGGCGGCACCCGGCTCACCTATGCGACCCTCGGCACCTACTTGAAGTACCCCTGGAGCGCGCGCCATGCCGATGCCCTGGGCTACAAGAAACACAAGTTCGGCTGCTACCAGAGCGAGCTGGCGCTGCTCGAGCAAATCGCCCGCAAGCTGGGCCTGCCGCAACTGGAGGCGCAACGCTGGGCACGCCACCCGCTGGTGTACCTGATGGAGGCGGCCGACGACATCT
>NZ_JBNNVR010000059.1:0-34282 GCF_050280645.1 Pseudomonas sp. NPDC089554 | reverse complement strand
GAACTGACCCAGGCCAAGGTGCCTTATGAAGTGGGCAAGGCCTTCTTCAAGAGCATGGCCCGTGCGCAGATCGCCGGCGAGCCGCAAGGCATGCTGAAGATCCTGTTCCACCGCGAAACCTTGCAGATTCTCGGCGTGCACTGCTTCGGCTACCAGGCTTCGGAGATCGTGCACATCGGCCAGGCGATCATGAACCAGCCGGGCGAGCTGAATAACCTGAAGTACTTCGTCAACACCACCTTCAACTACCCGACCATGGCCGAAGCCTATCGGGTAGCGGCCTACGACGGCCTGAACCGGCTTTTTTGAGCGGCTCCGGCCGGTGGCCTGAGCCGGTCGGGGAGACCGATTTCAGCCCTTCCCAAGGGTGGTCTTGGCCAAACCGGGAAAGTCTGTAATCAGGCTGTCCACGCCAAAGTCGGCGAGTCGGCGCATCAGTGCCGGCTCGTTGACCGTCCACACCGTCACGTGCAAACCCTGGCGCTGCGCCTTGAGCAGGCGCTCGGGGGTGCACAGCGTCCAGTTCAGCGCAAGCATCTCGCAGCCATAGTTCTGCGCGACCTTCAGCGGGTCGAGCCAGGCGTATTCGGCCACCAGTCCGCGGGACACGTCCGGCACCAGCTCCTGGGCGGCGCCCAGCACTTCGCGTGAGCTGGAGGTGATGGTGATCTTGTCCAGCAGGTTGTATTGCTGGGCCAGTTCGCGAATCGCCAGCACGGTGCTGGCCGCGCGGGTGCGCGAGGCACTCTTGACCTCCAGCTGCCAGTGGGCGAACGCGCATTTCTCGAACAATTCCTCCAGCCGCGGAATAGGGCAGGGCTGCACATGGCCTGGGCCGCCAGTACGCGCGTCATAGGTCACCAGTTCTGCGGCGGTGTGCTCGACCACCTTGCCGCGCCGGCCAGTGGTGCGTTTGAGGGTGGGGTCGTGGATCACCATCAGCTCGTTGTCGGCCGACAGGTGCAGGTCCAGTTCGCAGCGGTCGACGCCGTGGGACAGGCACTGGCGGAAGCTGGTCAGGGTGTTCTCGGGCGCTTCGCCCTTGGCGCCGCGATGGCCGTAAATCAGGGTCACGTTCGTTCCTTCAGGTCTGAGGAGCGCAGAGGCTCAAGAGGCAGGGTCGTTCTGTTCCAATTGCTGGCGCCGCTGCTGTTGCTGGCGTTGCAGAATATAGCGTGCCAGCAGCTGGCGCTGGGCGTCGGTCATGTCGGTGAATTCGGTGCCGACTTCGAAGTCGCCGTCGGGCCGAGGGTCGCAGTGAGTGACCCGCCCACGCAGCAGCAGGCCGTGGGCGCGTGGCATCAGCACCATCTTCACTTTCACGCGTGTGCCGGGGGCAATCTTCTGGGCTTGGGCGAACTCGATGCCGCCTTCGGAAATGATCACCCGTTGCGGCTGGCCGATCTCGCCAATCAGGGTTTGCGCGACCACCGCGCTGAGCAGGTCCAGGCGTTTGTTCTGGGCTTTCAGGAAGGCGGCGAGGGTGCGGTCCTTGTCGCTGAGCTGGCGCAGCAGGTGCTGGCTCTCGAAGTCGGACAGGTGCAGTTCGCTGAGCAGGTTGAAGAGCAGCGAATCATCCTGCAATAGTTCTGTTTCAAGGGCTTCGGCCGCGCTCAGGGGGCTGATTTGAAGTGCGATACTGTCTTCGATGCGGTAGTATTCGCGGCGATCTTCTTCGTCTAATGTCGTCATGGCGAACCCATGGTAGCGGCGGTGGTCCGAGTGTAAAGCCGCCACAGGCGCCTCGCCACAAGGACGTTCCCATTCATCCGAACAAGCCCCGACATGTTCAGACCTCTCTTCGTATTCATCGGTACGCGCTACACCCGTGCCAAGCGCCGCAACCATTTCGTCTCGTTCATTTCGCTCACTTCGATGATCGGCCTCGCCCTGGGCGTGGTGGTGATGATCGTGGTGCTGTCGGTGATGAACGGCTTCGATCACGAAATGCGAACCCGCGTGCTTGGCATGATCCCTCATGCCACGCTGGAGGCTGGCCAGCCGATCAACGACTGGCCCACCCTTGCCCAACAAGTAAAGCAGAATCCACGCGTGCTGGCGGTGGCCCCGTTCACCCAGATGCAGGGCTTGCTGACCTATGAAGGCAAGGTGCAGAAGATACTGCTCAACGGCATCGACCCACCGCGTGAGCGCGAGGTGTCGATCATCGACAACTTCCTTCGCGAAGGCAGCCTCGATGCACTGGCGCCGGGCGAATGGGGCATCATGATCGGCGACAAGGCCGCTGCCCGCCTGGGCGTGAAGGTCGGCGACAAGGTCACCTTCGTCGCCCCGGAGGTGAGCGTCACGCCCGCGGGCATGTTCCCGCGCATGAAGCGCTTCACCGTGGTTGGCACCTTCCACGTCGGTGCCGGTGAAATCGACGGCTTCCTGGGCCTGACTAACCTCTCCGACCTGTCTCGCCTGCACCGCTGGAAGGCCGACCAGGTGCAGGGCCTGCGCCTGAAGTTCGACGACCTGTTCCAGGCACCGCGCGTTGCCTGGGACATCGCCCAGCGCCTGGGCGACCAGGAGTACTACGCTCGCGACTGGACCCGCACCCACGGCAACCTGTACCAGGCGATCCGCATGGAAAAAGCCATGATCGGCCTGCTGTTGTTGCTGATCGTCGCGGTGGCGGCGTTCAACATCATTTCCACCCTGGTGATGATGGTCAACGACAAAAAAGGCGACATCGCCATCCTGCGTACCCTGGGCGCCACGCCGGGCCAGATCATGGCCATCTTCATGGTCCAGGGCACGGTGATCGGCGTGGTCGGCACGCTGATCGGCGCGGTGGTCGGCATTCTTGCCGCGCTCAACGTCAGTGCCGCCATCGCCGGCATCGAGACGCTGATCGGGCACAAGTTCCTCAACGCCGATGTGTACTTCATCGATTACCTGCCGTCGCAGATCATGGCCGAAGACGTGTGGATGGTCTGCGGCGCGGCGTTGGTCCTGAGTTTCCTCGCCACCCTGTACCCGGCCTGGCGTGCTGCGCGCACCCAGCCAGCAGAGGCGCTACGTTATGAGTGAGTCGCGCATGAGTGATAAAGCCGTACTGAGTTGCCGCAACCTGGGCAAGTCCTATGACGAAGGCCCGGCGTCGGTGCAGGTGTTGTCCGGGTTGAGCCTGGAGCTGCTGCCTGGCGAGCGAGTGGCGATCGTCGGCAGTTCGGGGTCGGGCAAGAGCACCTTGCTCAACCTGCTGGGCGGCCTGGATACGCCGACCCAGGGTAGCGTCTGGCTGGCTGGCGAAGAGCTGTCGGCCCTTGGCGAGCGTGCTCGTGGCCTGCTGCGCAACCGCGCGCTGGGCTTCGTCTACCAGTTCCACCACCTGCTGCCGGAATTCACCGCACTCGAGAACGTGTGCATGCCGTTGCTGATTGGCCGCACCGCTATTCCCGAGGCGCGCGAGCGTGCCGAAGCGCTGCTCAAGCGTGTGGGCCTGGGCCATCGCCTGAACCACAAGCCGGCCGAGCTTTCCGGCGGCGAGCGCCAGCGCGTGGCCATTGCCCGGGCGCTGGTCAACCGCCCAGGCCTGGTGATGCTCGACGAGCCGACCGGCAACCTCGACCATCACACCGCCCAGGGCATCCAGGAGCTGATGCAGGAGCTGTCGAGTTCTTCGCGCACCGCGTTCCTGGTGGTGACCCATGACCTCAACCTCGCGCGCCAGATGGACCGTGTGCTGCGCCTGGAAGACGGGCGCCTGGTCGCTATCTGACGGTTTGCACGGGGTAGCCTGGGCTGCCTCGTTTCTTCTTTTCATTGGGTGTACGCGTAAATGTTCAGACCCTTGCCCTTGTTCATCGGTGCTCGCTACACCCGTGCCAAGCGCCGCAACCACTTCATCTCGTTCATTTCCATGACCTCGATGATCGGCCTGTCCCTGGGCGTGCTGGCGATGATCGTGGTGCTTTCGGTGATGAACGGCTTCCAGCGCGAAATGAGCTCGCGCATCCTTGGCCTGGTGCCGCACGCGGCAATTCTCGGCGAACAGCCGCTGGGCAATTGGCAGCAGGTGGCCGACAGCGCGCTGAAGAACCCGGCGGTGATGGCCGCAGCGCCGATCACCGAAATGGAGGGCATGCTGTCCTACAAGGGCGCGATGCAGCCGATTCAGGTCAGCGGCATCGACCCGGCGCAAGAAGGCAAGGTGTCTATCGTCGGCCAGCATATCGTTCAGGGTGCGTTACAGAACTTGGTGCCCGGCGAGTACGGCGTGGTGCTGGGCGAGCTGACCGCCCGGCGTTTTCGCCTGAACACTGGCGACAAGCTGACGCTGATCGTGCCTGAGGTGAGTTCGGCGCCAGGCGGCATTACTCCGCGCATGCAGCGCCTGACCGTGGTCGGTATCTTCAAGGTCGGCGCAGAGCTGGACGGTTCCCAGGCCTATATCCATATGGCCGACGCCGGCGAGATGCAGCGCTGGGCGCCGGGCCAGGTGCAGGGCGTGCGCTTGAAATTGCATGACCTGTATGCCGCGCCGCAGGTGTCCAAGGTCATCGCCGCGGGCTTGGGCAATGGCTACCGCGCTGACGATTGGTCGCACACCCAGGGCAGCTTGTTCAGTGCCATGAAGATGGAAAAGACCATGATCGGCCTGCTGTTGATGATGATCATCGCAGTCGCTGCGTTCAACATCATCGCCACCCTGGTGATGGTGGTGAACGACAAGGGCTCGGACATCGCCATCCTACGTACCATCGGCGCCACGCCTTCGCAGATCATGGGCACCTTCATGGTGCAGGGCACCTTGATCGGTGTGGTCGGCACACTGATAGGGGGCGTGCTCGGGGTGGTCGCGGCGTTGAACGTCAGTGCCATCGTCGGCTGGCTGGAGCGGGTCAGTGGGCAGCACATCTTCACCTCGGACGTGTACTTCGTCAGCAGCCTGCCGTCGCAGCTGCAATGGGGGGATGTGGCGATCATCTGCACGACGGGCCTGGTGATGAGCTTCCTGGCCACGCTGTACCCGGCGTACCGCGCCTCGCAGATAGAGCCGGCGATGGCGCTGCGCTACGAGTGACTGAAAGGGGCCGCACTGCGGCCCTTTTTCATGGCGCCTCGGGCAGCACGATCAGGAAACGTGTCCAGCCGTTCTCGCATTCGGCACGAATACTGCCGCCATGGGCCTGGATGATCGAGCGGGTAATCGCCAGCCCCAGCCCCGCATGTTCACTGCTACCTTCACGACGTGCTGGGTCGGCCCGGTAGAAGCGGTCGAACAGGCGTGGCAGCACCTGTTGGGCAATCGTAGGCCCAGTGTTGGCCACTGTGATACGCAGCCCAGGCTCCAGCGTCACCTCTATCGTCCCGCCCTCAGAGGTAAAGCGCAGTGCGTTGTCCAGCAGGTTGGACAGCGCCCGGCGCAGCATATGGCGGTCGCCCGCAACCTGCGCCTGGCCTTGGCGACGCAGGTGGATGCCCGCTTCCTCGGCCAGCGGTGCGTAGTACTCCAACAAGGCATCGGTCTCCATGCCCAGGTCCAGCGCCTGGCGGCTGGGCATCAGCAGGCCATGGTCGGCCTTGGCCAGGAACAGCATGTCATTGACCATCTGCGCCATCCATTGCAGTTCCTCGAGGTTGCCGTGCAACGCCTCGCGGTATTCCTCCAGGCTGCGCGGGCGGGTGAGGGTGACCTGGGTGTGGGTCAACAGGTTGGACAGCGGTGTGCGCAGTTCATGGGCGATATCGGCCGAGAACGCCGAGAGCCGCTGAAAGGCGTCGTCCAGGCGTTGCAGCATGGCGTTGACGGTCTCGCCCAGTTCCGCAAGTTCCTCTGGCAGCTGCGCGACGGGCAGGCGCGTGGTCAATGAGCGCGCATTCACGCCGGCAGCCACCGCGCCCATCTGGCGTAGCGGTCGCAACCCGCGGCGCGCGGCCCAGGCACCAAGCAGCGCGGTGGCCAGCGCCGAGAGGCCGACGGTCAGCCAGATCAGCTGCTGCATGCCTTGCAGGAAATGCTGGTGGTGGGTGATGTCGAGGAACAGGGTCAGTTGCGGCGCTTGCGTGTCGCCGCTGCGCAGCGCTACGGACAGGCTGCGATAGTCGATGCCATTGGCATGCAGGGTCGCCAGTCCGTTGCGCTGTGGGGCATCCGGCAGGGCAGGGCGGCTGTCGAACCACAGGCTGCCATCACCGCCGCGTATGCTCAGGGCCAGGTCGGCCTGGTGGCTCAATTCGTTGCGCAGTGCTGGTATGCGAGCGGCCAGTTGCTCTGGGGTGCCGACCTCGCTCAGTTGTGCGCGAATCAATGACAGGCGTGCGTCGAGCAGTTGCTGGTCCAGCTCGATGAAGTGTTGCTCGCTGGCGCGGTTGAACAACAGCCCGGCGGTGAGTGATACCGCTGCCGTGCAGGCGGCGAACAGCAGGGCCAGGCGCCCGCCGAGGGAGAGCCTGCGCATCAGTCCTGGCGCTCCTCGAGCACATAGCCCATGCCGCGTACGGTGTGGATCAGCTTGCAGGGGTGCTGGTCGTCGATCTTCAGGCGCAGGCGGCGGATAGCCACTTCGATGACGTTGGTGTCGCTGTCGAAGTTCATGTCCCACACCTGCGAGGCGATCAGTGATTTAGGCAGCACCTCGCCCTGGCGGCGCAGCAGTAACTCAAGCAGGGCGAATTCCTTGGCGGTCAGGTCGATGCGTGCACCGGCGCGCTCGGCGCGGCGGCGGATCAGGTCCAGGCGCAGGTCGGCCAGGGCAAGGGTGGTGTCCTGGCTGGGGCTGGTGCCGCGGCGCAGCAGGCTGCGTACCCGGGCCAGCAGTTCGGAAAAGGCGAAGGGCTTGACCAGGTAGTCGTCGGCGCCCAGTTCCAGGCCGTGCACGCGGTCTTGCACGGCATCGCGGGCGGTGAGGAACAGCACAGGCGTGTCCAGCCCGGCCTGGCGCACGGCCTGGAGGATCTGCCAGCCGTTGCGCCCAGGCAGCATCACATCGAGGATCAACAGGTCGTGGTCGCCGGTCACGGCGAGGTACTGGCCGGTTTCGCCATCGCTGGCCAGCTCCGTGGCAAAGCCCGCTTCGCTCAGACCCTGGCAGAGGTATTGCCCGGTCTTGGCCTGGTCTTCGACGATCAATAGTTTCATGTGCAGTCTTTCCAAAAAGCCGACAGCGAGAGTGAAGAAATGATACGTGAGGCAGGAGCGATCCAGCCAAGCTGACAAAGTTGTAATCTTCCGGTCAGCTCGTCGCCAGTTGCGCCTGCCTAGAGTGGTGCCATAGCCGCTGTACATTCCGGAGTAGACATGAAACAGCTGATTCTAGCCGCCACCCTTGCCCTGGCCAGCCTTCCCGCATTCGCCGACAGCAAGGCCTTCGCCTTCGGCGAGCCGGCCCCGGCCTCGAAAGCCACGCGCAGTGTCGATGTGGTGCTCAAGGACATCGCCTTCGAACCCACCAGCCTTTCGGTCAAGGCCGGCGAGACGGTGCGCTTCGTGATCGTCAACCAGGGCAACTTGCCCCATGAGTTCAACCTCGGCGACGCGGCCATGCATGTTGAGCACCAGAAGGAGATGGCGGCCATGGCCAACATGGACCACAGCCAGATGGACCACGGTGCAATGGGGCATGGTCAGATGGGGCATGGCCATGACGCGGGCAACACCGTGCTGGTGCAGCCGGGCCAGCGCGCCGAGCTGACCTGGACCTTCCGCAAATCCGCGCCCATCGAGTTCGCCTGCAACGTGCCGGGGCACTACCAGGCCGGGATGGTCGGCAAGCTGAGCATCGAGTGACGGCGGCCCCAGGCGGGGATAAAACCGGTAGAATGCTTTCATTTTGAACCTTCAGGTCAGGTCCATGCATCCCGCCGCCGAACACTCCCCGCTGGGCAAGTCCAGCGAATACATCGCCACCTACAGCCCCCAATTGCTGTTCCCGATTCCACGCACGGCCAAGTGGGCGGAACTGGGGGTCACAGCCCAGACCCTGCCGTGGCAGGGCGTGGACTTCTGGAACTGCTTCGAGCTGTCCTGGCTGCTGCCTTCTGGCAAGCCGGTGGTGGCCATTGGCGAGTTCGCCATTCCGGCTGACTCGCCGAACATCATCGAGTCCAAGTCGTTCAAGTTGTACCTGAACTCGTTGAACCAGACCGTATTCGCCAGCGCAGATGAGCTGCGGGCGTGCCTGGAGAAAGACCTGTCCGCTGCTGCCGGAAGGCCGGTGCAGGTGAAGGTACGCAGCCTCGGCGAGGTCGAGGCGCAGGGCGTGGTGGCCTTGCCGGGGCTGTGCATCGACGCGTTGGACGTGACCATCAGCAACTACGAGCAGCCGCAACCTGAATTGCTGCGCTGCGCCGCCGAGCAGGTAATGGAGGAGGCCGTACATAGCCATCTGCTCAAGTCCAACTGCCCGGTCACCGGCCAGCCGGATTGGGGCAGCGTGGTAGTCGAGTACAAGGGGCGAGCGCTGGACCATGCCAGCCTGCTGAGCTACCTGGTGAGCTTCCGCCAGCATGCCGACTTCCACGAGCAGTGCGTCGAGCGCATCTACCTGGACCTGCTGCGCCTGCTCGAACCTGAGCACCTGACGGTCTATGCACGCTACGTACGCCGTGGCGGGCTGGATATCAACCCGTACCGCAGCACCGGGGTGATCAGCCCTGCGAACGGGCGCCTGGTTCGCCAGTAAGCGCTTCGTCGCTACAGAACGAAAAAAGGCCGCGCCTACAGGGATAGGCGCGGCCTTTTTCGTTAGGGGCTGGGTTTCAGATACCCATGCTGTGCAGGCTGTTGGCGATGCTGCGCAGGGTAGCGGTGAGGTCCGGGTGGTCGGCTTCGAAGCGTTCGATGGCGAGGTTCACGCCGTCGACCAGGTTGTTGTCGGGTGTGGCTTCCTCGAGCTTGAGCTGCGCCTCTATCTGGCGCGCCTCTTCATGCAGGCTGGCGAGCTCTTCTTCCGAAAGCGGTACGTTGCGATCCAGTTGCTCGCGCAGGCTATCGAGTCGCTCTTGCAGTTCGCGGGCAGGCATTGGGTGTTCTCCGTCCAAGACTAGGCAAGGCATGGACCACTGCGCAGTGGCAAAGGTTCTGCCCTGCCTTCAAGCGTAATCCACTCACCGGCCCTTTGCATGGTCAGTATCGACAACCTCGTATCAGGGTTTTTCGCCTTTGCGACGGCGCTGGGCGATATCGGCCAGGCAGGTGTCCAGCGACTCGAGGTGGTCGATCACCGAGTGCACGCCAACGCTGAACAGTTCAAGGGTCGCCCTGCCGCGGGCGCGCTCCTGGTCCTGCTGGCTCAGGGCTTGCCATTGTTGCGAGCTTTGGTCGCAGGTCGGGCTGCAGGCGGCCAGGCCTACGGTCCAAAGCCCGGCATTGAGGCCGGCCTGCAGCAGGCGTGGCTCGCCACTAACCAGCACGCAGCCGTCCAGGCGTTGGCTTTGCAGGGTCATCAGGGCTTGCCAGCAGGCGTTTGGCGCAGGCCACGGTGAGCCATTGCTGAGCTGGCCGGGGAGCCAGTCGGGGAGGAGGTCGGCCAATTGTTCGTTTTGTTCAGCGTCCGGCTCGTCCAGCCAGATGCAAGGCACCTGCTGGCGGCGCAGGCCGTCAAGGGTGTCGAGGGCGCCAGGCGCCGGCAGGGGGCTGCCGTTGTTGTTACTGACCAGGCAACCGCGCAGTCCGAACAGCACGGCGGTGAAGGCGGGGGCATCGTGCATGGCGAGATCCCTGAAATAGTCCGCAGGCTAAAAGCGAATTGTTACCAAGAGATGACGCTTGCAAGAATTGCTCACAAAAATATAGAGCAACGATGGGAAAAGCTTTTTATCGGCGGCGTTGCCATTATACTTGCAGCCTTGTTCGGCTGGACGATGTAAGCACCAGCTGCCGTGAACTTCGATGGAGACACTTCATATGCATAGGATCGGTGCCGGTGTGATCGAGCGAGTCACCCAGGCCTGTATCTGTGCCAGCCTGCTGCTGGCACCGGTCGCTGCCACCCAGGCGGCAACCGAGGAAGATCCCTGGGAAGCGGTCAATCGACCGATCTTCCGCTTCAACGATGTCCTGGACACCTATGCCCTCAAGCCGCTGGCCCAGGGCTACCAGGCGGTCACCCCGCAGTTCCTCGAGGACGGTATCCACAACATGTTCCTCAACCTGGGGGACGTGACCAACCTGGCCAACAACATCCTGCAGCTCAAGCCACATGCGGCCGGCGTGGACACCGCGCGGCTGATCGTCAACACCACCTTCGGCCTGGGTGGCTTCTTCGACGTCGGCACGCGCATGGGCCTGCAGCGCAACGACGAGGACTTCGGCCAGACCCTGGGCTACTGGGGCGTGCCGAGCGGCCCGTACGTGGTCATTCCGCTGATGGGGCCGAGCACCGTGCGCGATGGCCTAGCCAAGTATCCGGACACCTACACCAAGCCTTACCGCTATATCGACCACGTGCCGACGCGCAATTCGATCTTCGCCCTGGACATCGTCGATACCCGCGCCAACCTGCTGTCGGCCGAGAAGCTGATGCAGGGCGACAAGTACATCTTCATCCGCAATGCCTACCTGCAGAACCGTGAGTTCAAGGTCAAGGACGGGGAAGTCGAAGACGACTTCTGATGTGCGCGTGAACGAAAAAAGGCGGCCCCGAAAGGGCCGCCTTTTTCATGGGCGTCTCAATGCATCGCCAGGATACGCAAGCCGAACTTCTGCGCCCCGCCAGGCAGGTCGGCGATCCATACCACCTCGGTGCTCGCATGCAGGCCTTTCAGGGCCGGGTGGTCGGACTCCAGGCGCACTTCGATATGTTCGCCGACGGCAAAGCGCTGCGCCGCGCGGATCTGCATGCCGCCACTGGAAAGGTCCACGCACACCGCCGTGACCACTTCGCCTGCGTGCAGCAAGCTGACCTCGGCGTCGATGCGCATCCGGATGAAATCGCGTTTTTCGTCGTGCTCGGTGGAAGTCTGGGGCATGGCTGCATCCTTCCCGTCGGGTGGCGATTATCGGGCGATGCCCGGAGGTTTGCCTGATCTTACGTCCGGGCAAACGCTTGCGGCAACGCCCTTGCGTGATGGGAATGAATGTCATTGTGTGTCGTCGAACAGCTGTTTCTATGCACAACAGTAAGCTAAACGGCAGCGGTAATAACTGGCAGTGATTAGCCTGCGAGAGTCGATGCACGCGTGCTTGAAACGCTTGGCGGATGGGAGTACCGTCTGCGCCTTACAGGGTACCGCTGCTGTTTGCCGGGCAAGTCATCTTGTCCTACAACTTCAAATAGCGTGGTCACAACAGTATTCCTGTAGCCGTTCGTCGGTGTCCCCGATGCCTGCTACACCAACCAAATCGGCGCCGTTCGCCCACATGCAGAAAACCAGTGCAACGCTGCTGATCATCGATGACGACGACGTGGTCCGTGCCAGTCTCGCCGCCTATCTGGAAGACAGCGGTTTCAGCGTCCTTCAGGCCGCTAATGGCCAGCAGGGGCTCCAGGTCTTCGAAGCACACCAGCCCGACCTCGTGATCTGCGATTTGCGCATGCCGCAGATGGGCGGCCTCGAGCTGATCCGCCAGGTCAGTGAGCGTGCCCCGCAACTGCCGGTGATCGTGGTGTCTGGGGCCGGTGTCATGAGCGATGCGGTCGAGGCGTTGCGTCTGGGCGCTGCCGACTACCTGATCAAGCCCCTGGAAGATCTCGCCGTGCTCGAGCATTCGGTGCGCCGCGCCCTCGACCGCTCGCGCCTGGTGCTCGAGAACCAGCGCTACCGTGACAAGCTCGAGGCCGCCAATCGCGAGCTGGAGGCCAGCCTGCACCTGTTGCAGGAAGACCAGACCGCAGGGCGTCAGGTGCAGATGAACATGCTGCCAGAGAAGCCCTGGATAGCGGGCGACCTGTCGTTCGACCACCAGATCATTCCGTCGCTGTACCTGTCGGGCGATTTCACCGATTACTTCCGCGTGGACGAGCGACGCATCGCCTTCTACCTGGCCGATGTCTCGGGCCACGGCGCCTCGTCGGCATTCGTCACCGTGCTGCTGAAGTTCATGACCACCCGGCTGCTGTTCGAATTCAAGCGCAGCGGCCGCATGCGCGAGTTCAAGCCTTCGCAGGTGCTTTCGCACATCAACCGTGGGCTGATCAACTGCAAGCTGGGCAAGCACGTGACCATGGTGGGCGGCGTGATCGACGAAGACACCGGCCTGATGACCTACAGCGTCGGTGGCCACCTGCCGTTGCCGGTGCTGTACAGCGCCGGCCAGGCACGCTACCTGGAAGGTCGTGGCCTGCCGGTGGGGCTGTTCGACGAGGCCAGTTACCAGGACCACGTGCTGGAACTGCCGCCGAGCTTCAGCCTGACCTTGATGTCCGATGGCATTCTGGACCTTTTGCCCGGTGACACACTCAAAGAGAAAGAAGCGACCTTGCCGGAGATCGTCAAGGAAGCGGGGGGTAGCCTGGACGGGCTGCGCCAACGATTCGGATTGGCTACGCTTGGGGAGATGCCGGATGATATCGCCCTATTGGTGTTGAGCAGGAACCTTCAATGAGTACCGGTAGAATCCAGTTCGCCGAGCATAGCGGTACCTTCGTGCTGAAGTTCGTCGGTGAAGTGCGCCTGACCCTGTGTTCGGCGTTGGATGCGACGATCGAGAAGATCTTCACCGCGTTGAATTTCTCGGCCATCGTCATCGACCTGACCGAGACCGAGAGCATCGACAGCACCACCTTGGGCCTGCTGGCCAAGCTGTCGATCCTGTCACGGCAGAAGGTTGGCCTGTTGCCGACCGTAGTGACCACCAACCCGGACATTTCCCGTCTGCTGCAGTCCATGGGCTTCGACCAGGTGTTCAACATCGTCGACCGCCCGTTGCCTTGCCCGGATTGCCTGACCGACCTGCCATCGCAGGATCAGAGCGAGGAAGTGGTGCGCTCCAAGGTGCTGGAGGCGCACAAGATCCTGATGGGCTTGAACGACTCCAATCGCGAGGCGTTCCACGATCTGGTGAGTGCGCTGGAGCGCACCTGATCCACCTCTAGTGTCGGCCTCTTCGCGAGTAAACCCGCGAAGAGGCCGTTTGCGTTTTAAGCTCAGTCGCGTACGAACTCGGTCGCAGGCGTCCCATCGGCATTGAGCTGGAACACCCGTGCTGGCCGCCCCTGCTCATCGAAGAACACCTGCCCCAACCCCGCGCTGTTCCACAGCCGTTCACCCGCGCGGCTGTGGCTGGGCGTGCGTGGCACCACTTGCATCTGTCGGCGCTTGGTGAACCAGTTGAGTGGCGAGCGCGGCGAGTACAGCCAGCGGTTGGCGCGGTCCAGCACGTCCAGCAGGCGCCTGGGGAACTGGTTCTTGATACCGCTGCTGGTAACCTGCCACAGGTGCGGGCTGCGCTCTCGATGGCGGATAAGCACTTCGTAGACGAACGAATAGTGCACGTCGCCCGACAGGATCACGTAGTGCCCCGGGGTGCGCGAATGGCGGAAGATGTTGAGGATTACCTGGGCCGCCCCCCGGTGGGCCATCCAGTTCTCGGCATCCACCAGCAGTGGGTAGCCCAGGGCGCTGAATACCCGCTGTACCGTTTCGATCAGCTTGACCCCGAAGATTGGCGCGGGCGAGACGATCACCGCCGAAGGGTGGTCCAGCAAGGCCTGTTGCAGTTCGCTCAAGGCTTCCCAATCGAGCAGGCCTGACGGCTTCTTCAGGCTGCTTTCGCTGCGCCAGCGGCGTGTGCGGGTGTCCAGCACCAGCAGTGGCGGGTTGCTGGGCAGGTGGTACTGCCAGCCCTGGAAGCGCAGCAGCTCGCCGATCAGCGTATCCAGGGCCTGCCCGTCGAGGCTGCCCGAGGTGGCCGGGAGCGCTGCGCAGGCGCTGGCCAGGGGGGTGCAGGCGTCCGGGTCGTTGCCCCAGCCTTGGCACAACAAGTAGCCGAGCAGGGCATTGCCGATGATGCGCCGTGAGAACGGGTGGCCGTAGGCGGTTTCCTCCCACTGCGCCGAGAGGTTCCAGTCGTCGGTGATGTCGTGATCGTCGAAGATCATCAGGCTCGGCAGGTGGGCCATGACTCGCGCTGCCTGCCCCAGGCCATCGCGGAACGCTTCGATCAGCGGCAGTTCCTGCCGGTAGCGTTCCTGGCGCTGGGGTGTCAGCGCTTCGGGCATGCTCAGGCTGACCAACGACCACGGGGTTGGCGACCAGGCCAGCAGGTACATGGCCATGACTTCGGCGAAGGTCACCAGGTGGTTGTCGGCATTGCTCGACGAGAAGATCGGCTTGCGCTTGCCCCGGAAGAAACGCCGGCGCAGGGGTTCGCTTTCTTCTTCGGCAGGCAGCAGGTCGGCGCGGTGGTAATAGCAGGCGGGGTGGCTGTAAAGCGCGCTGCCGTTGTCGACCAAGGCGCCGTCCAGAGGCTCGTCGAACAGACCCAGGTGGACGATTAGCTCATGGATGGCACGCAGCATGGGGCCGGCGACATCGTCGGCGTAGACCTGGTCGCCAGTCATCATCAGCAGGGCAGGGCGCTGGTTGGGCTGCTCGCAAGTCTGCAGCAGGCGGTCGGCACACAGCAGGCCATCGGCGACCGGGTGGTGTGGCTTGCGACACGAGCCGTGAAGCACCTGCTCGAGACGTTCGCGCAGCACGAAGCTTGGGCGCCGAGTGCCGGAGTAGAGCAGGTGCGGTGCCCACTCGGCGATGCCTTGGTCAGCCAACCGCAGGTCATAGTCGATGGCCACGTCGGTGGGCAGTGCGGTGTCGAGGCGCACGTCTATCAACTGGATATAGGCGTGGCGGCCGATGGCAACGACCGTGCGCTTCAGCGGTACGCTCATGGCAGGCGAACCCGGCAGCGACAGCTGCAGTTCGGGTTCAATCGGTGTCGTGGTGACCAGCCAGAGTGCCAGGCGGGTGGGTTCGAGGCGACGCAGCAGGGGGCCGGCGAGGACCAGGGGTAGATCGGGCATCAGAAGCTCATAGGGTGAGTTTGAGGGCCCTGGCGCGGGCTTTTTCCGCGATAAGGCCCTGAAGTCGATCAGCGATGCTGCGGACTCCACTCCTGTGACACAACCCAGATATGTTTCAATTTATTGCTCAAATAGCCCGCGCGCCTTGCAAGGCTTCCAATGCCTGGTTGCGCAGGCGCCCCAGCAGCTCGTCACGACGATCCCGCGGGTAGCCAAGCGGAACGTGCAATTCCCGGCACACCTTCCCAGGCCGGTTGCCGATCACCAGCACCCGGTTGCTCAGGTACAGTGCCTCGTCCACATCATGGGTGACCACCAGCAGGGCGATACGGTGCCGTCGTGCCAGGTCCAGCAACAGGTCCTGCAACTTGAATCGGGTAAAGGCATCCACCGCGCTGAATGGCTCGTCGAGCAGCAGCAACTGCGGTTGCCCATAGAGCCCGCGGGCGATCGCCACCCGCTGCGCCATGCCGCCAGAGAGCTGCTTGGGCAGAGCCTCGGCGAAGCCGCCCAGGCCCACTTCTTCGATCAGCCCGGTGACCCGTGCGCGGTCGTATTGACGCCCATCGCTGAAGCCGATGTTGTCCGCCACGCTCAGCCAGGGCATCAGCCGCGGCTCCTGGAAGATGAACCCGACGTGGTCCGGGCGCGTGCGCAGCTCTCCGTCGAAGTCCCGGTCCAGCTGGGCGACCAGCCGCAGCAAGGTGCTCTTGCCGCAACCGCTGGGCCCCAGCAGGCTGACGACCTCGCCGGGTTGCAGGCGCAGCGCCAGTTGGCCGAGCACGGGAACGTCGCCGAAGGCCTTGCCTTCGACGCGCAGCTCCAGCAGCGGTGGTTGTTGCGTATCGACGGCGGGCGTCACGCGTTGCACCAGGTTCATGATCGCGCTCCTTGTTCTGCGCCGTCGAAGGTGTCGCGCCAGGCCAGCCAGCGTTTTTCCAGGCCCGCCAGCAGGCCGTCGCTGAGCTTGCCGAGCAGGGCCAGGACGATGATTGCAGCCAGCACCAGGTCGGGCCGTGAGGTTTCCCGGCCATCGCTGAGCAGGTAGCCCAGGCCGCGGGTGGCGGCGATCAGCTCGGCCGCCACGAGGAACATCCAGCTCAGGCTCAGGGCGCTGCGCAGGCCGGTGAACACGCCGGGAAAGGCAGCCGGCAGCAGGATGCGCCGCGCCAGCCGCGCCGGGCCGAAGCCATACATGCGCCCCACTTCCACCAGCTTGCGGTCGATGTTGCGGATCGCCGCCACGCCGTTCAGGTACACCGGGAAGAACGCGCCAATGGCGATCAGCACGACCTTGCTGGTCTCGCCGATGCCCAGCCACAGCAGCAACAGCGGCACCCAGGCCAGGCTCGGAATGGCGCGCAGGCTGGCGAAGGTCGGCTCCAGCCAGGCCTCGGCCTCGCGGCTCAGGCCCACCCCGGCGGCGAACAACAGGCCGAGGCTGGCGCCAATGGCGAAGCCGGCGAGCACGCGGCTAAGGCTGGCGCCCACGTGTTTCCACAGGGCACCGTCGGCCAGTTGCACCAGGGTCTGGAACACCTCGCTGGGCGCGGGCATCTGGTAGGAAGCGATCCAGCCTAGGCGCACCACGGTTTCCAGTAGAACGATGATGCCCAGAGGCAGGGCCAGGCCCTTCAGGCGTTTGCCGAACCCACTCATGGTTTGATACTGGCCACGCCGAATTCAGGTTCGATCAATTGGTCGATCACCTGGTTCACGTTGACCCCGCGCTTGACCAGCTCCTCGGCCACCAGCACCGGTGCGGCAGCCTTGGAGGCGGCGATGTCGGCGGTGGTCAACTGCGGGGCCGACAGGTCGGTGCGCGACAGTTGCAGCTTGGCCACGTCCAGCGGCAGCTTGGATTCATCCGCCAGCAGCTTGGCGAATTCCTCGGGGTGGGCGATGGCCCAGTTGCGCGCCTGTTCGTAGGCCTTGATCACCGTGGCGATGGTTTGCGGGTGCTGCTTGGCGAAGGGCTCGGTGACGCTGACCACGCCGTAGCTGTTGAAGTCCTTGTTGCGGTACAGCAGGCGCGAGCCGGCTTGCAGCTCGCTGGCGGCCATGTGCGGGTCGAGCCCGGCCCAGGCGTCGACATCGCCTTTCTCAAGCGCCGTGCGGCCATCCGGGTGTTGCAGGTGCAGCAGCTCGACGTCGTCCTTGGCAATGCCTGCGCCGGCCAGGGCGCGCAGGGTGAACAGGTAGGGGTCGGTGCCCTTGGTGGCGGCGATTTTCTTGCCCTTGAGGTCGGCGAGGGTCTTCAGCGGCGAGTCCTTGCGCACCACCAGGGCGGTCCATTCGGCGCGGCTGTAGACATACACCGACTTGATCGGGCTGCCATTGGCCCGGGCCAGTACGGCAGACAGGCTGGCGGACGAGCCGAAGTCGGCGCCGCCGCTGTTCAGGTATTCCAGGGAGCGGTTGCTGCCCTGGCTGAACACCCAGGTCACCTTCGAGTCCGGCAGGGCTTTTTCCAGCCAGCCGAAATGCTTGAGCACCAGGCTGACGGGTGAGTAGTAGGCGTAGTCCAGGCGCACTTCCTTGGGCGCGGTTTCGGCGTGGGCGAGGGTACTGAGGCCGAGCAGGGTGACGCTGGCGAGCAGCTTGAAGGAGCGCAACAGAGACATGGGGATGATCCGATCTGATAGGGATCATGGATCATTGCAGGCGCCGTGCCACCAAGCGTGGGTGCCTGGTTTCAAGGCTTTCAGGGCTTTATCGGTAGGCGAGGGTGTTTGGCGAGGGGCAAAGTGTTGATGTGCTGTTGCTCTATCAACAATGTCGCTGTGAAGCGATTACGAAAAAGCCCGCTCTCACAGGGCTGCATGCTCAGCGTTCCCTGTGAGAGCGGGCTTGTCCCGCGATAAGGCTGTCAGGCCAAGTGCATTACTTGCTCAGCAGCGCTTCGAGTTTTTCCTGGTCGCGGGCGAACTGGCGAATACCTTCGGCCAGTTTCTCGGTACCCATGGCATCTTCGTTCATCGCCCAGCGGAACTGGCTTTCGTTCAGTTGCTGCTTCGCCTCGCCGGTGTTGCCCGGCTTGAGGATGCGCGGCAGCTGGCCCTGGTCGTCGCTCAGCTGTTGCAGCAGTTCCGGGCTGATGGTCAGGCGGTCGCAGCCGGCCAGTTGCTCGATCTGGCCGATGTTGCGAAAGCTTGCGCCCATCACCACGGTGTTGTAGCCGTTGGTCTTGTAGTAGTCGTAGATGCGCGTCACCGACTGCACACCCGGGTCTTCGGCGCCGACGTATTCCTTGCCGGTACTCTTCTTGTACCAGTCGTAGATACGGCCCACGAACGGCGAGATCAGAAACACCCCCGCATCGGCACAGGCCTGGGCCTGGGCGAAGGAGAACAGCAGGGTCAGGTTGGTCTGGATGCCTTCCTTCTCCAGCTTCTCGGCAGCGCGGATACCCTCCCAGGTGGAGGCCAGCTTGATCAGCACGCGGTCGCGCTTGATATCGGCCGCTTCGTACAGCTCGATCAGCTGGCGGGCCTTTTTCAGCAGCGCGGCTTCGTCGAACGACAGGCGCGCATCCACCTCTGTGGAGATACGCCCCGGAATGACCTTGAGAATGCGCGCGCCCACGGCCACCGCGAACTTGTCGCAGGCCAGGTCCACATTGCCCTTGGCCTCGGCCTTGACCTGCTTGAGCAGGTCGGCGTAACCGGGAATCGCTGCGGCCTTGAGCAGCAGCGAGGGGTTGGTGGTGGCATCGACCGGCTTGAGGCGGGTGATGGCGTCCAGGTCCCCGGTGTCGGCGACCACGGTGGTGAACTGCTTGAGTTGTTCCAGCTTGGAGGTCATGGGCGTGCTCTGTCCTGTGCAATGTTTCGACATTACCCGCGGCTACCTCGCGGGGCAATACCGACCGTCAAGCTTCGAGCCCAGTGCCTGCCCAAGGTTCCGTCAGCGACCCTGCAACAGCTCGGCGGCCTGGTCCAGCACGGCCAGCGGGTTGTCGGTCTTGTGGATGTCTGCCGACAGCAGCTGGCGGAAGCGCCGTGCACCGGGGAAGCCTTGGCCGAGCCCGAGGATGTGCCGGGTGATGTGATGGATCGCGCCGCCACTTGCCATGTGCGCGACGATGTAGGGGCGCAACCGCTCCAGCGCTTCGCTGCGGCTCACCACTGGCGCGTCGCTGCCGAACAGTTGTTGGTCGACCTCGGCCAGCAGGTAAGGGTTGTGGTACGCCTCGCGGCCGAGCATCACGCCGTCGAAGGTTTGCAGGTGGGTGCGGCATTCGTCGAGGGTCTTGATGCCGCCATTGAGGACGATTTCCAAGTCCGGGAAGTCGGCTTTCAGTTGCGCCGCCACGTCGTAGCGTAGGGGCGGAATTTCGCGGTTTTCCTTGGGCGACAAGCCTTCGAGGATGGCGATGCGGGCGTGCACGGTGAAGCTCTTGCAGCCCGCCTCGCGCACTTGCCCGACGAAGTCGCACAGCTCGGCATAGCTGTCGCGGCCGTTGATGCCGATGCGGTGCTTGACCGTCACGGGAATCGCCACGGCATCGCGCATGGCCTTGACGCAGTCGGCCACCAGCGCCGGGTGGCCCATCAGGCAGGCGCCGATCATGTTGTTCTGCACCCGATCGCTGGGGCAGCCGACGTTCAGGTTCACTTCGTCGTAGTTGGCATCCTCGGCAAGGCGGGCGCAGGCGGCGAGGTCCGCCGGCACGCTACCGCCCAGTTGCAGGGCCAGGGGGTGTTCGCTGTCGTCGTGGCGCAGGAAACGGGCGGCGTCGTTGTGGAGGAGGGCGCCGGTGGTGACCATTTCGGTATAGAGCAGGGTGTGGCGCGAGAGCAGGCGCAGGAAGAACCGGCAGTGGCGGTCTGTCCAGTCCATCATGGGTGCAACGGAGAACCTGCGCGATGGCTCAGGCCGCATGTTCTGTGGGTTTGAAGCAGTTTCTACAGGCATCTTCGGATACGCATTCTGTACCAATAGTGCAGCCAGCGCGGTGTGACAGGCACGTCCGACACTGCAAACCATGGCGAGGCTCGAGCGGAAGCGAGGTGGCGGGAGCAGCCTGTGGGGCGACGCAGACCGGCCTCGAAAAGGCCAGCAGTCTACCAAGACTGCGAGTTCTTCGCTTGATTGCCAGACGTCTCACACTGTGCCCAACCACCCCCACTCGGTAGAATGCCCCACGCTGCAATAATAAGAACAACCGGTACCCTGCCCGTGAAAATCCAACCGCTGCCCCCCTTGCACAGCCTGATCGCGTTCGAGTCCGCTGCTCGCCATCTAAGCTTCACCCTTGCCTCCAAGGAGCTGAACGTCACCCAGGGCGCGATCAGCCGCCAGGTGCGCCTGCTCGAGGAGTACCTGGGCCAGGCGCTGTTCACCCGCACCACCCGCACCATGAGCCTGACGCCCACCGGTGTGCAGTACTACGACAGTGTGCGCGAAAGCATGCTGCGTATCGCCCGCACCACCGGCGAGATCCGCCAGTGGCGGGGCGACCAGCAGGTGACCGTGGCCACCAGCACCGCCATGGCGTCGCTGTGGCTGCTGCCCAAGGTGGTGGAGTTCCAGAGCCAGCACGAAGACATCGACCTGCGCATCATCGCCCACGACCACGTGAAGGATTACTCGCGCCTGGAAAGCGACCTGGCACTGTACTACTGCAACACCGCGCCCAAGGGCATGGACGTGACGCCATTGTTCTCCGAGGAGGTGTTCCTGGTATGCAGCCCGGCCTACCTGGCGCGCAACCCGGGGCTTGCCAGCATTGACGGGCTGAGCGCCTGCACCTGGCTGTGGCTGGAGGATTCGCAGCGTGACTGGATCGGCTGGCCAGAGTGGTTCCGGCGTCTGGGCCATGAGCCGCTGACACCCCGGCATCGGGTCAATATCAACAGCTACAGCATGGTGATCCAGTCGGCCATCAGTGGGCAGGGCGTGGCGCTGGCGTGGAACAAGCTGGTCGACGATGCGCTGGCCACCGGTGCGCTGGTCAAACCCAACGACCTGGTGGTGCGCACCGATGCGCAGTTCTGTTTGCTGGAGAGCCCCAGCGAACGCGGGCCACGGGAGAGTGTGCGGTTGTTCCGCGAGTGGTTGATGGCGCAGCCTTCGGTGCAGGGCGCGCTGACTTGAGGTGAACGAAAGCGGGGCCGCATTGGCGGCCCCGCTTCAGTTCATGCGTGAGTCATTCGGTTTCAGCTGGCTTTCTTCGCCGTCAACCCACCACTGAGGTCGCCGTCCTGCACCACCGTGCTTACCGCCGCGACCGCCAGCGAACCGGGCTCGTGCACGATGTCACGCCCAGCGGGCGGCATCGGCAGAATCGCCACCAGCGGCTCGCTGCGCAGGCTGCGCATCAGCGTGTAGCTGATCAACAGGATGAACACGGCAATCGGCAGGCCCGCGGCGATGGTCGCCATCTGGATCGCCTTCAACCCCCCGGCCAGCAGCAACCCCGTGGCGATGGCGCCTTCCAGCACACACCACAACAAGCGGATGCTGCCGGGCGGGTTGGTACTGCCCAGTGCGTTCAAGGTACACAGCACCTGGGTGCCGGAGTCGGCCGAGGTGATGAAGTAGGTGGCCAGCAGGATGCACACCAGCACGCTCAGCGCCTTGCCGATCAAGCCGGCGTCGATGGTGTGCAGCAGGCTGAACATCGCGGCGGTGGTTTCCTGCTTGGTCGCCAGCAATACCGTACCGCCCTCGAACTTGGCCTCTTCGCCCTGCAACTGCGCCGCCGCCACGTGCTGCTCGTGGCGCTGGCGGTCGGTCTGTTCGCTCTTGAGCGCCGCGCCGCCGAACACCGACATCCAGATGATGGTCACCACGGTAGGCACCAGTAGGGCACCGGCAATCAGCTCGCGAATGGTACGGCCCTTGGAGATGCGTGCGATGAACAGCCCCACGAACGGGCCCCAGGTCATCCACCACGGCCAGTAGAAGGCCGTCCACCAGTTCTGCCAGCCGCTGTCTTTCTGGGTGTCGCTCCAGAAGCTCAGGCCGACCACGCTCTGGGCATAGTCGCCGGTGCTTTCCAGCATCAGGTTGAGGATGTAGCGGGTCGGGCCCAGCAACAGCACCAGTACCACCAGCACCACCGACAGCAACATGTTCCACTCCGACAGCCGTTTCATACCGCGCGACACGCCAGACATCACCGACACCGTGGTGACGATGGTGATGACCACGATCAAGGCGATCTGCACGCCCAAACTAATGGGCAGGTCGAATACCTGGGCAAGGCCAGTGTTCATCTGCACCACGCCCAGCCCCAGCGACTGGGATACGCCGAAGGCCGTGATGACCACCGCGAGAATGTCCACCACATGGCCGATGGGGCCATAGATGCGCTCGCCGATCAGCGGGTAGAGGATCGAGCGCATGGTCAGCGGCAGGCCCTTGCGGTAGGCGAAATATGCAAGGCCCAGGCCGACGATGGTGAAGATCGCCCAAGGGTGCAGGCCCCAGTGGAACAGGGTCAGGCGCATGGCGGCGGTGGCCGCTTCGTCGGTCAGGCCCTTGGCCAGTGGGTTGCCCGCGTAGTGCCACATGGGCTCGGCCACCGACCAGAAGATCAGACCGATGCCCATGCCGCCGCTGAACAGCATGGCGATCCACGAGCCGAAGCTGAACTCCGGCTTGTCGTCGTCACGCCCCAGGCGAATGTGCCCGAAGCGGCTGAACATCAGGTAGATCAACAGGCCCAGCACGCCGGTGACGCTCAGCAGGTAGAACCACTTGAAGTTGTTGAGGATGAAGTCGGAGGCATGTTGGAAGGCGACGCCAGCCTGTGCGGCGAACAGCGCGCAAAACAGCACGAAGGTGATGACGGCCACCAGCGAAATGCTGGTCACGGTAGGGTTTAGGCCTTTGAACAGGCCTGATTCAGCACGCATTGAGTGTCCCCTTTTTGTTCTTGTAAGGGTTTTGTCTTGTGGCGCCACGGCGTACCGGGCGTGGCAACAAAATGGTCGAGCCGGGCGGGCGCGACAAACTATTTGTTGTCATCAACTCATTACCTTTAATCACTAATTGGTAACGCCACGGCATTGCTATACTGCCGATTTTTAGAGGCGTGTCGGTACTGGATATGACCAGGTCGATTTGTGATTAATAGTAATAAATAAGTGCCACATAAATCGTTTGTTCGCACCCCGCGCTCTTGCTGAAACTGCGGCCCAGGCATCGAGGCCAAGCCTGCCGTGCAAACCACAAGAGAGAACAACAATGACAATCGCCACCGATTCGCGCCTGATCCCCGTCCATAGCCTGGAAACCGTCCTGGCGCCCATCCACCAGGCCCATGGCCTGACCAACGAGTTCTATACCGAGCAGCGCTACTTCGAACTGGAGCGCGACCAGGTACTGGGCAAGAACTGGGCGTGCATCGGCTTTGCCAGCGACCTGCCGCGCAACGCCTACGTAAAGCCAGTGGACTTCATGGGCCTGCCGCTGCTGATGATGCGCAACCGCGAAGGCCTGGTGCAGGTGTTCCATAACGTCTGCAGCCACCGTGGCGTGAAGCTGGTGCAGGCGCCGGGCGACGTGCAGGGCGTGATCCGCTGCCCCTACCACTCCTGGACCTACGACCTGAACGGCGGCCTGAAGGGCACCCCGCACGTGGGTGGCATCAACCAGCACAAGGACGAGCGTTTCGCCTGTGAGAAGCATGGCCTGAAGGCGCTGCGCAGCACGATCTGGATGGACATGGTGTTCGTCAACCTGTCCGGCGACGCCCCGGCCCTGGAAGAGCAGTTGGCGCCGCTGACCGAGCGCTGGAGCCAGTTCCTCGGCACCGACGGCATGGGCCTGATGCGCCGCGAAGCCGACAGCGGCGCCATGGCCATCGAGGTGAACTGCAACTGGAAGCTGGCGGTGGAGAACTACTGCGAGGCCTACCACCTGCCGTGGGTGCACCCGAGCCTGAACAGCTATTCGCGCCTGGAAGACCACTACAACATCATGTTCGAGCAGTTCGCCGGCCAAGGCAGCCATGCCTACAACCTGTCGGACGTCGCCGGCACCCACCTGCCGATGTTCCCGGCCTGGCCGAAGGACCGCCTACGCACCGCCGAGTACGTGGCGTTCTTCCCCAACGTGCTGCTGGGAATCCAGGCCGACCATGCCTTCGCCATGATGCTCGAGCCGATCGCGCCGGGTAAGACCGTCGAGCACCTGCGCCTGTTCTACGTGGGCGACGAAGCCCTGGACAGCCGCTTCGAGGTGGCACGCAAGTCGGTAATGGAGTCGTGGCGCGTGGTGTTCGCCGAGGACATCGCCTCGGTCGAAGGCATGCAGAAGGGCCGTCACTCCCCAGGCTACGGCGGCGGTGCGTTCTCGCCGGAAATGGACCTGCCGACCCACTATTTCCACAAGTGGGCGGCCAACCAGCTGCTCGACTGCGCACGCAAGGCCTGAGGGGGTGACCATGTATCCGATCGCAGCCCATTGGCTGAACTTCATCGACGGCCAGTGGGCCGACAGCGAACGCTGCATTACCGTCAATAACCCCGGCACCGGCCAGCCTGTGGCGAGCATCGCCCAGGCCTCGGTCGACGATGCCGAGCGCGCTTTGCAGGCGGCCCGGCGTTGCGCCGACAGTGGCGTGCTGACCCGCGCCCGGCCTGCCCAGCGGGTGGCCTGGCTGCTGGAGATCGCCGCGCAGATTCGCGCGGTGGTCGAGGAGGGCGCCTGGGTGCTGTGCCAGGAAAACGGCAAGCGCCTGCAGGATGCCCGCGACGAATTCATCGAAGCGGCGCGCTATTTCGAGTACTACGCCGGCATGGCCGACAAGATCGAAGGCACCTCCATCCCTCTGGGCAACGGCTACATGGACTTCACCCTGTACGACCCCATGGGCGTGTCGTTGCAGATCGTGCCGTGGAACTTCCCGGTGTCGATCTGCGCCCGCTCGCTGGCGCCAGCGCTGGCGGCTGGCAATGCGGTGCTGGTGAAGTCGCCGGAGCTGTCGCCGCTGGGTCTGTGCGTGCTGTTCCAGGCCATCGAGCGGGCTGGCTTGCCGCAAGGCGCGGTCAACCTGATCTGTGGGCGTGGCCGTGAGGTCGGCGCCCACTTGGCGGGGCACCCCGATGTCGACCAGATCGTCTTCACCGGCTCCGTCGGTACCGGCCAGAGCATCCTGCGGGCTGCCGCCGAATACGCCATTCCCAGCGTGATGGAGCTGGGCGGCAAGTCGGCGGCGCTGGTATTCGCCGACGCTGATCGCGAGCAACTGATCGCCAGCGTGCGCAACGGCATTTTCTTCAACGCAGGGCAGGTGTGCTCGGCCATGTCGCGCTTGCTGGTGCAGCGCGAGGTGTACGAAGAAGTGGTGGCGCAGGTGGTGGCCATGGCCGAGGGGCTGCGCGTCGGCCAGGGGCAGGACGACTCCGACCTGACCCCGGTGATCAGCGCCGGCCAGCTCGAAGGCATCCAGGCGCTGTGCCAGCGCGCCCAGGCACAAGGTGCCGTGGTGGCTAGCGGTGGCGATGCGATTGGCGGGCTGGGCGGGCATTTCATGGCGCCCACGGTGCTGCGCGACGTCACGCCAGACATGGAAATCGCCCAGGCCGAGGTGTTCGGGCCAGTGCTGGCGATCATTCCCTTCGACACCGAGGAGCAGGCCATCGCCATCGCCAATGGCACCGACTTCGGCCTGGTGGCCGGGGTGTTCACCCAGGACCTCAACCGCGCGCTGCGTTGCGCCCGGCGCCTGTGTGCAGGCCAGGTGTTCATCAACGAGTGGTATGCCGGCGGCATCGAGACGCCGTTCGGTGGCGTGGGGCTGTCCGGCTTTGGCCGCGAGAAGGGCCAGGAAGCGCTCTACAGCTATGTGCGAACCAAGAACCTGGCTGTGCGCATCCAGGGTGAATGAGGGCGGCATCGATGAAAAAGTGGCTGTGCATCATCTGTGGCCTGATCTATGACGAAGCCCTGGGTTGGCCGGACGACGGTATTGCCGCCGGCACCCGCTGGGAAGACGTGCCCGAGGACTGGCTGTGCCCGGAATGCAAGGTTGGCAAGGCCGATTTCGAGATGATCGAAATCACCGAGCCGGTGCCCGCGGTGGCCACCCCGTTGGTCGCCGTGGCGCCGACGCCTGCCCCGGCTCGCGTGGAGCCCGCCCAGCCAGTGGTGATCATCGGCAGCGGCCACGCCGGCTACGGCCTGGCCCAGGCTCTGCGCAAGGCCAGCCCTAACCTGGATATTCGCGTGCTCACCCAGGAAAGTGGGCACCTGTATTCCAAACCGGCGCTGTCCATCGCCCTGGCCCAGGGACGTAACGCTGCGTCCTTGGCCAGCGAAAGCCCGTTCGCCCTGGAGCGTCGCCTGGGCATTCGCATACACGCCCACTGCCAGGTCGAGCGCATCGACACCCAGGCACGGCGGCTGTACACCAACCTGGGGGAAATCGAATACGGCCAGTTGGTGCTGGCCAGCGGTGCCTCGCCGGTGCGCCTGGCCATCGAAGGGGATGCCCAGATGCTCAGCATCAACAACCTGCACGACTACGACGCCTTCCGCCAGCGCCTGGCGGGTATTCGTCAGGTGGCGATCCTCGGCGACGGGCTGATCGGCTGCGAGTTCGCCAACGACCTGGCCAGCAGCGGTTACCAGGTGCGGGTGATCGGCCTCGGCGCCTGGCCGATGGAGCGCTTGCTGCCCGAACCTGCCGGGCGCGCATTGCAGCAGGCGCTGTCGGCGCTGGGCGTGCAGTGGAACCTGGGCACCACCGTGCAACGCATCGAGCGCCAGGGCGAGGGTTACCAGTTGCGCCTGGCCGATGGCTCGCAGGTGCAGGCCGACCTGGTGTTGTCTGCCGTGGGCTTGCGGCCGAATGTGGAACTGGCCCGTGACGCGGGCCTGGCCTGCGGACGAGGCATCCAGGTGGACGAGCTGTTGCGCACCTCGCACCCCGGCATCTACGCCCTGGGCGACTGCATCGAGATCGACGGTCAGCTGCTGCCTTACCTGGCGCCGATCAACGAAGGCGTGCGCGCACTGGCCAATACCCTGCTGGGCCAGCCAACTCCGGCCAGCTACCCGCTGGCGCCGGTCACGGTAAAAACCCCGGCCGCGCCCTTGTGCCTGCTGCCGCCACCGCCCGACTGCGTCGGCCAATGGCAATGGGAGCCGACCGACGATGGCCTGAGCGGCGGGTTCCACGGCCCTGAAGGCACGTTGCACGGCTTCATCCTGCTGGGGCGTCAGGCCCAGTCGAACCGTAGCGCCTGGCTGCAACGCTGCCAGGCCACCCACACGCAAGTGGCCTGAGGGCCGAAACCATGAACAGCATTGTCAAACTGCCACACGATGACCACAGCTGCGGCTGGTACGCCGCCTTGCCCGAACCCTTGCCGCCGCGGTGCTTGAGCGGTGCGCACAAGGCCGACCATGTGGTGGTCGGCGCAGGCTTCGCCGGCCTGGCCGCCGCCCGCCGCCTGGCCAGCCACATGCCCCAGGCGCGCATCCTGCTGGTCGACGCCCAGCGCATCGGCTACGGCGCCTCGGGGCGCAACTCCGGCTTCGTCATCGACCTGCCGCACAAGTTCGCCCTGGAACATCCCAACCCTGAGCACAAGCAGCGCCTGCTCAGCCTCAACCGCGCCGCCATCGATCAACTGCAAGGCTTGATCCAGCACCATGCTATCGACTGTCAGTGGTCCCACGCCGGCAAGTTCCAGGGTGCAGTCGGCCCGCGCGGGCTGGCCTACCTGGACCACTTCAGGACATTGATGGACGACCTCGGCGAACCCTATGAAGTGGTCGAACGCCAGGCGCTGGCCGAAGTCCTGGGCACCCAGCACTACAGCCGCGCCATCTACACCCCGGGTTGCTACCTGATGCAACCGGCGGCCTTGGTCCGTGGCCTGGGGGAATCGCTGCCGGGCAACGTCGAGGTGTACGAGGAGTCGCCCATCCAGCGCCTTGAGAAAACCGCTGGCGGCTGGCGCCTGCATGGCAACCAGGGGCATATCGACACCCCGCAGGTGCTGCTGGGCACCAGCATCTTCACCCAGGAGTTCGGCTACCTGCGCAACCGCCTGCTGCCGGTGATGACCTTCGCCAGCTGGACCCGCCCGCTCAGCGACGCCGAGATGGCGCGTATCGGCGCCCAGGCCGACTGGGGCCTGACCCCGGCCGACCACGCCGGCACCACCGTGCGCATGACCCAGGATCGCCGCCTGATCATCCGCAACACCTACCGCCACGTACCGCGTTATGGCCGCAGCGTGGATGAGGCCACCCGCCGACGCATCCGCCAGGACCACCAACAAGCCCTGCTGGCCCGCTACCCGCAACTGGCCGAAGTGCCATTCACCCACACCTGGGGTGGGGCGTATGCGATTTCGCGCAACTTCACCAACTTCTTCGGGCAACTGGAAGACGGGGTGTTCGCCACTGCCTGCGACAACGGCGTGGGCGCGGCCTGGGGCACCATTTCCGGTACGTTGCTGGCCGACCTGGCGGTGGGCGCGGGCGGTGCGCAGCTCGCTGCGATCCAGGCGGTTACCGGCATGCCCTCACGCAACCCGCCCGAGCCGTTCCTTGGCCTTGGGGTGAGTACGCGCATCCGCTGGGCTGCCTGGAACAGCCGGAGCGAGCTATGAGCCGCACGCCGACGGGCAAGGGCCCGGTGCGCTTGGTCGACCATCGCGACCTGGCCTTCACCCCGCGTGGCGGGCCGCCGGGGGCAGCGTTCGTGGCGCGGGCGCTGGACAGCGAAGTGTCGCCCAACATCGGCGTGGGCTTCGCCCGCTGGGAGGGCGCCGAAGTGGCCTGGACGTTGTTGTATGACGAGGTGTTGTTCGTCATCGAGGGCTGCTTCGAGCTCAAGGCCAATGGCGAGCATTACCAGGTTCGGCCCGGGCAGATGCTGTGGATCCCCGAGGGCACGGAGCTGGTGTATGGCGGGCACGCGTTGTTCGGCTACGTGGTGCATCCGGGGGACTGGAAGCAGCGGCACGGTTTGCACTGAGCACTGCTGATTCGGCCACATACCGTTCGATCTTCCGTCGACGGTGCTGTGCCGCCGGTCAGTCCCGGCGGATCCGAAACCTGCGAACGGTACTTCCCTTGCTGGCCTCAGGCGTGATATCAAAACGATATTATTGATGCCAAGCGAGGGAACGCCATGTCAGTGTCGGATACGTTAGGGGAAGGCTGGGAGTGGATCAAAGACGGCGCCGACCACGTCTGGATCGGCCTCGATGACGCCGCCAGCGGCTGGGGCGAGTTCTTCACCGGCAGCCGCAAGGCCAAGGTCGAAGCCGCCCAGCGGCGCTTCGGCTACATGGTCGAGGACATCCAGGCCCTCGGTGCGCTGGTCAACCTCATGGCCGACAGCCATCGCCAGGTCATCCAGGCCCTGGCCGAGCAGGCGAGCACCTTTGGCGAGGTGTTCGGCTTCGATCCGCGCGACCCGCAAATCGATGTACTGCGCGTGACCAGCGTGGCCTCCGGAGTACTGGGCACCGCCTCCGGGCTGACCGCCACCGGGGCCTTGGCGTTCGCGGGCGCGGCGCGGGTATGGGCGATGATGGCCCCGGCGCGTATCGGTGTTCAGGCGGCCTCCAGCGAATTGCTGGTGGCGGGCAACGTGATCCGTGTCGGTACCACGGCGGCGGAAACCGCCAGCGTGGTCGCCAGCGGTGGTGGCCTCATCACTGGCGTCGCGGCGCGGGCCGTCAGCGTTGCCATGGCGGCCGGCAAGGCAGCCGTGGTGACGGCGGTCATCACCACGGTGTTGCAGACCGTACTGCAGGGGCTGGAGGTCGCGGCGCTGAGGCGCCAGGCCCTGCGCATCGAGGAAGAGGTCGACAAGCTCAAGGGCCTGCTGCACTCGATGGCAGGCGATATCGAGGCCTTGGTGAACGAATTGAAGGTCACCTACGACGGCCTCGCCGCTCTGGAAGGCGGCTGCCACGTGGTGATCGACAGCGCCAGCGGGCGGCGTCTGGAGCTGGAAACCTTCTACGACCGGGTAAAACGCCTGCTGCCGCTGATCGAAGAGCAGGGCTCGGAAAACCGCGACCCGTTCCAGAGCCTGCGCGACAAGCTCGAAACCGACCACAAGGCGATCCGCGACACGCTGCTGGGCGCGATCAACAAGAACATCGTCGCCCTCGGCACCGCCAAGGACACCCTGGCCCGCGCCGCCGCCGCGCTGCGTGGCGGTGTGCCCCTGGAGCAGGCCAAGGCGATCTTCCCGCTGCCAGCGCCCCTGCTGGAGAAACTCGCAGCCTTCATTGCCGAGCACCCAGGCGAACCCCGCCTGGTGCTCAGTGGCGCGGGCCAGTTCGACATCGTGCCGGCCTGATGCCGGTATGCGTGACATACACACCACCACGAGAGGATGAGCGGTATGGGCAGCATTTTTAGCGATATCGGCGACAGCATCGGCATCGGCCTGACCGACGCCAAGGACGGAGTGCTGGAGCAGTTCAGCGGTGATCGCAAGGCCAAGTTGGTGGCCGCACAGCGCCAGCTGGAGCTGATGGCCAAGGACCTTCAGGATACCCAACCAATCTTCAACGAGCTGAACCAGGCCTACACCGAAGTGCTGCAAACCCTGGTGTTACAGGCCGAGAAGTTCAAGGGCACCTTCGAGTTCAACGCCTCGGGTACCGCAGTGGACGTGCTGCGCGTGGCGTCGGCCATCGGCTTTACCCTCGGCGCCGTTGGCAGTGGCGTGGCCGCGATCGCCTGGGTGCCGGGCAAAGTGCTGTACTACGGGGCGCGGCTGTGGGCGCTGTTCACCCCGGCACGCAGCACGCTGGCCGCCACCGAAGTGGAAATGCTGGTGGTGAACATCGCCGCGCGGGGTGCCACCACCGCAGCGGAAGGCGCCAATACCGTCAGCGGCGCGCTCAGGGTGGGCAGCAGCATGGCCCGGTTCGGTGCGCAACTGGGCAAGATCACCTTGGTGATCGGCATCGTGACGTCGCTGTTCCAGGTGGTGCTGGGCGGCATCGAAGTGGCGCACATGCGCAATGCGCAAAAAGAAATCGATGGCCACCTGGCGGAATTGAAGAAGCTGCTGCCGGAGCTTCAGAAGGAATTCGACGCTGTCGTCGCGACCCTCAAGGAAACCTACGAACAGCTGGTGCCGGAGGTCGATGGCAAGCACGTACTGGTGGTCGGTGAAGGCAGTGCGCAGAAACGCCTGGTGCTGGAAGACTTCTTCGCCGACATCCGCAGCGTCACCCAGGCCATCGAGAACCAGGGCCATGAAGACATGACCGCCTTCCAGAACCTGCGTGCGCGTCTCTCGGCCAACAACGCGCTGCTGCGCACCACCCTGGTACCTAAGATCAACGCCTCGTCGGTGGACGTGAGCACCCTCGGCGAGAAGGTGCTGATTGCCTTCAAGGCCTTGGCCAGCGGGGTGCCGATCACCGTGGTGGAGACCTTCGCCGGGCTCGACAAAGGGTTGCTGGAGCAATTGGATGCCTTCCGCGTGCAGAACCAGGGCAACGGCAAGCTGCCCAAGTTGCAACTGGACGGCAAGGGCAACCTGAGCATCGGCGCTGCCGCCTGATCGCTCTCACGTACCCTTCAGGAGGTTCACTCACGTGATCAGTTTCAGCGATATCGCAACCGCCGCAGACGACGTGGTCCAGGGCCTGGACGAAGCGCTGCGGCCCACCCGCGCCCGGGCCCTGCGCCAGGCCAGCCAGCGCCTGGGCTACTTGCTCGACAACATCGTCGACAGCCAGCAGTTCCTCGACAACGCCGTGCTGATGCTGCGCCAGGTGGCCGACCAGGTCGCGCTCGAGGTGGTCGACCTGCGCAAGGTGCTGCCGGCCAGCGAGCACAGCCGCGATGTGCCCTGGGAAGTGCTGCGCGGCTTTCGCAACGGCATGAGCACGTTCAAGACGATCTTCAAAACCGTGGGCTACGCCAGTACCGGGGGGCTCTACATCGCCCAGTTGAGCGTGCTTTCGGTCAGCCGCCTGCTCACCACCGTCAAGCCTGTACAGGATGGTATCGAGATGGTCCGCCTGGGTATCGCGGCCAGTCCGGTGACTTCCAGCCTGGTGGTCACCGGGCGGGCGGCGACCCTCGCCCGGCTCGCCCGCTGTGCCGAGGTGTTCGGCAAGATCGCGTCGATGCTCGGCGTAGTGGTGAACATCTGCGAGGTGATTCTGAAGGCCAGGGGCGTGGCCGAGATGCGCGGCTACAAGCAGCAGATCGACGACAACATCAAGGCCCTAAACGACGAACTGCCGCAACTGGGCAAGTCCATCGAGGAACTGGTCGAGGTCATGCAGTCGTTGTACCTGCCCCTGGCCCTTCAGGAGGGCGGCAAACATGTGGCGCAGGACTCGCGTGGGCACCGCCTGGTGTTGGAAGACTTCTTCGCCGCTATCCGCAGCCTGCCGGAGGTGCTCGAGGCGCACGGCAGCGAAGGGCGCGACCAGGTGCGTGCACTGATCGTGCGGCTGTACGACCAATCGGCCCTGGCCCGGGCCGCCTTCGTCGAGGGCAGCCACCAGCGCCAGCATGGTTTGGCGGTGTTCAAAGCGCAGGTCGACACCGTGGTGCCGGCGCTGCGTAGTGGGGTCACGCTCGAGCAGGCCAGGGGCATCTTCAGCTTGATCCCAGATACCTTGCTCGATGACCTTGCCCAAGCGGCGAAGCAGCCCTCGGCACCACGTCTGGAGCTGGATCACCTGGGGGAAATTCACGTACGCGCGGTCTGAAACAGGACGATCAGGGCGGGGGATTGGTCCCTACCCTTGGTCGGTTTCAGGATGCGACTTGTCGCTCGTATACAACCTTCTATCCTGATCGGTGCCATGCTAGCAGGATGCCCACGGATTAATTGCACATAGAGGCAATGGCCTGGGCAGGGAGGGGAGCCGTGCCCTCAAGACCGTGCAAAAGGACGGCTCGCCACAGCAGAACACCGCCAGACAGCTGCCCGCACGCACCGGGTGGGGTCGGGATGCCGAGGTCCGCTGTATGCCTGATGAGACGTCTTACCTGCCTTTGATTCACCGTGTGCTGGACAGCCACAAGGCTATGCCCGGCGCGCTGCTGCCGATTCTCCATGCCATCCAGAAAGGCGCAGGCTTCGTGCCGGATGCTGCCGTCCCTGAGATCGCCCATGCCCTGAACCTCAGCCTTGCCGAGGTGCGTGGGGTGATCAGCTTCTACCACGACTTCCGTACCTCGCCACCGGCACGCCACACCGTGCGCCTGTGCCGCGCCGAGTCGTGTCAGAGCCGTGGCGCCGAGGCCCTGGCCGCGCAACTGCGCGAGCAGCTGGGCCTGGACGACCATGGCACCAGCGCCGACGGTGCGGTGAGCTTGCGGCCGGTTTACTGCCTGGGCGCCTGCGCCTGTTCGCCAGCCCTGGAGCTCGATGGCCAGCTGCATGCGCGGGTCACCCCAGAGCGCCTGCGCGAGCTGGTCGAAGGCTGCCGGGTGGAGGTGGGCGCATGCTGAAGCTATTCGTTTCCTGTGATTCGGTGGCCCGCGCGGTGGGTGCCGACCGCGTCGCTGACGCCCTGTCGAAAGACGCCACGCTCCAGGTGCAGCGCACTAGTTCCCGTGGCTTGTACTGGCTGGAACCCTTGGTGGAGCTCGAAACCGCCGAGGGACGCCAGGGCTTTGGCCCGGTTGCCCTCGAGGACGTACCCGGCCTGCTCGATGCCCTTGGCAGCGCACCAGCCGAGCACCCGCTGGCGCTGGGGCTGGTCGAGAACATCCCCTATCTGAAGAGCCAGCAGCGCCTGCTGTTCGCCCGCGCCGGCATCACCCGCCCGCTGTCGCTGGACGACTACCGCGCCTACGACGGTTTCGAAGGCCTGCGCCAGGCCACGCTGATGCCGGCCGACGACGTGGTCGCCGCCGTGCTCGACTCCGGCCTGCGTGGCCGTGGCGGCGCGGCGTTCCCGGCGGGTATCAAGTGGCGCACCGTGCGCCAGGCACCTGCCGGGCAGAAGTACGTGGTGTGTAATGCCGATGAAGGCGACTCCGGCACCTTCGCCGACCGCATGCTGATGGAAGGCGACCCCTTCCTGCTGATCGAAGGCATGATCATCGCAGGCCTCGCAGTGGGTGCGAGCAAAGGCTACATCTATGTGCGCTCGGAGTACCCCGACGCCATTCATGCACTCAACGAGGCAGTGCTGCTGGCCCGAGAGGCGGGCTACCTGGACGTGACCGGCAGCGGCGTGGCCTTCGACCTGGAAGTGCGGGTAGGCGCTGGCGCCTATATCTGCGGCGAGGAAACCGCACTGCTCGAATCCCTCGAAGGCAAGCGCGGGATCGTGCGGGCCAAGCCGCCACTGCCCGCGCTCGAAGGCCTGTTCGGCTACGAGTAGGAGCAGGGGCGCGAAGTATCTAGGATCGCCGGCTCCTAACAACCCGCATCAAGGGAACAAGAATGA
>NZ_JBNNVR010000058.1:0-34568 GCF_050280645.1 Pseudomonas sp. NPDC089554 | reverse complement strand
GGCAAGCCCGCTCCTACAGGGTTTGCGCCGTACCTGTAGGAGCGGGCTTGCCCGCGAAGGGCTGCAAAGCAGCCCCAATTAAGGTGATAGTGTGTTAACTGACAGGCCTACGCTGGCACCGCGATGCGGTACCAGATCGCATACAACGCCGGCAGGAACATCAAGGTCAGCAAAGTGCCACCCAAGGTGCCGCCGATCAGCGTGTAGGCCAAGGTGCCCCAGAACACCGACTGGGTCAGCGGGATGAACGCCAGCACCGCCGCCAAGGCTGTCAACAGCACCGGCCGGGCACGTTGGATGGTCGCCTCGACCACCGCATCGAACGGCGCCAGCCCGCTGGTCTGGTTGGTGTGGATCTGCCCGATCAGGATCAAGGTGTTGCGCATCAGGATCCCAGCCAGGCCAATCAGCCCGACCAGCGCGTTGAAGCCGAACGGCTGATGGAACAACAGTAAAGTCGGCACCACCCCGACCAAGCCTAGTGGCGCGGTGGCCAGCACCATCGCCAAGGCCGACAGCGAACGCACCTGGAAGATGATCACGATCATCGTCAGGATCGCCATGATCGGGAACAGCGGCGCCAGCGCAGCATCGGCCTTGCCCGACTCCTCGATCGCCCCGGCCAGTTGGATGCGATAGCCGCTGGGCAGTTGCCCGATCAGCGGTTGCAGGTCCTTCCACACCTGCTGCGAGACATCCGGCGGTTGCAGCCCCTCGGCGATATCGCCGCGGACCGTGATGGTCGGCTCGCGGTCGCGTCGGCGCAACAGTGGGTCTTCAGCACGTACCTGAAGCTCGGCGACCTGCTCGAGCGGCACGCGTCGACCGTCGCTGGCCACCAGGCTGAAATCGCCGATGCGCGCGGGGTCCAGCCGGGTGTCGCCAGCGCTGCGGGCGATCACATCGACCTTGCGGATGTCCTCGCGCACCTGGGTCACGGCGCTGCCCTTGAGCAGGAACTGCAACTGCTCGGCCACCTGCGTCGAGCTCAGGCCGAAGGCTTGCAGGCGATCCTGGTCCAGGCTCAGGTGCAGGGTCGGCACGCGCTCCATCCAGTCGGTGTTGACCGTGCGCATGTGCGGGTTGGCCTGCAGTTGCACGCGCACCTGTTCGGCAATCGCCCGTACCTTGTCGGCATCTGGCCCGACCACTCGGAACGCCACCGGGAACGGCGAGTACGGGCCGAACACCAGCTGCGTCACACGTACCCGCGCTTCGGGCGCCAGGCCTTGGGCCACCGCTTCGCGCAGGTTCAGCTTGAGCGTGTCGCGGTCCTGCTCGCTGGCGGTGAGCACCACCACCTTGGCGAACGACGGGTCTGGCAGCTCCGGTGCCATGGCCAGGTAGAAACGCGGCGCGCCCTGGCCGATGTAGGAGGTGACGATCTGGCTTTGCGGCTGGCTCGCCAGCCATTTCTCCACGGTCTCGGTGGCTGTGCGGGTCTGCTCGATGGCGGTGCCGTAGGGCATCTGGATTTCCACCAGCACCTCCGGACGGTCCGAGGACGGGAAGAACTGCTTGCGCACCGCCCCCATGCCCAACACCGCCACCACGAAGCTGGCCACCACCAATGCCGCCACCCACCACTTGCGTTGGATCACCACGCCCAGCAGGCGGCGGAAACGGTTGTAGTTGGGCGTTGCGTAGATGCCGGCATGGCCACCTTCGACCGGCACGATGCGTGGCAGCAGCTTGACCCCCAGGTACGGCGTGAACACCACTGCCACCAGCCAGGAGGCCAGCAAGGCGAAGGCGACGATCCAGAAGATGTTGCCGGCGTACTCGCCCGCAGTACTCATGGCAAAGCCCACCGGCAGGAAACCGATGATGGTCACCAGCGTGCCCGACAGCATCGGCGCCGCGGTATGGCTCCAAGCGTAGGCCGAGGCGCGCAGGCGGTCGTAGCCCTCCTCCATCTTCACCACCATGGTCTCGATGGCGATGATCGCATCGTCCACCAGCAAGCCCAGCGCGAGAATCAGCGACCCCAGGGTGATCCGGTCGAAGTCCCGCCCGGTGGCCAGCATGATCACGAACACCGCCGATAGGGTCAGCGGCACGGCGGCGGTCACCACCAGCCCGACCCGCCAGCCAAGGCTGAGCAAGCACACAGCCATCACTACGCCAAGGGCGACGAAGAACTTGAGCATGAACTCGCCCACCGCCTCCTCAATGTTCACCGACTGGTCGGTGACCTTGCTCAGCGACATGCCCAGCGGCAGTTCGGCGGTGATGCCGGCCCGCGCCTGCTCCAGCGCCTTGCCCAGCGCCAGCCCGTTCCAGCCCTCACGCATCACCACGCCCAGCAGCAAGGCCTGCTCGCCGCCGTTGCGCACCAGGAAGCTGGCCGGGTCTTCGTAGCCGCGGTGCACCTGGGCGACATCGGTCAGCTTGATCACACGACCATTGACCTCGATGGGCGTCTGGCGAATCTGCTCCAGGCTGTTCAGCGCGCCATCCAGGCGCACCTGCACCTGCGGGCCGTGGCTTTCGATGGAGCCGGCCGGGGTCACGGCGTTCTGCCGGTGCAAGGCGGCGAAGATATCGTTGGGCGACAGCCCCAGGGTGGCCAGGCGGTCATGGGAAATGTCGACGAAGATCCGCTCGGGCTGCTCGCCGATGATGTTGACCTTCTTCACCCCCGGCACATGCAGCAGGCGCTGGCGCAGCGTCTCGGCCTGGCGCGCCATCACGCGCTGCGGTTCGCCAGGGGCCTTGAGGGCATAGAGGGCGAAGGTGACGTCGGAGTACTCATCGTTGATCTGCGTACGCAGCACCCCGGCCGGCAGGTTCTGCTGTTCGTCGCGCACCTTCTTGCGTGCCTGGTAGAACTCCTGTTGCACCTCTTTGGGTGGCGTGCTGTCGAGCAGTATCAGGGTAGTGAAGGCCAGCCCTGGGCGGGTGAAGGTTTCCGTGCGGTCATACCAGCGCAGTTCTTGCAGGCGCTTTTCCAGCGGTTCGGCCACCAGGTCCTGCATTTCCTGGGCGGTGGCGCCGGGCCAGGCGGTGACCAGGGTCATCTGCTTGACGGTGAATGCCGGGTCTTCGGCGCGCCCCAGCTTGAGGAACGCCAGGGTGCCGGCAGCGAAGATGGCAATCAGAAGGAACAAGGTGACCGCACGCTCGCGCACGGCCAACGCGGAAAGGTTCAGGCCCATCATGGTTGCTGCCCTTCCTGCACCCGCACCTGCTGGCCTTCATGTAGCTGGTGCACGCCCAGGGCGACCAGCCGCTCGCCGACCGCCACGCCGTCGCCGACCAGCGCGTGTTCGTCCTCGATGCGCAGCAGCTTCACTGGCCTGTAGTGCACAGTGTTGTCTGCCGACACCACCCACACCCCCGGCCCGTTACCACGGTCGTGCAGCCCGGCCAGTGGCACCTCGCGCGCCTCGGAGGTTCCCGCTACAGGAATATCGATGACCACCGTGGCCCCCAGCGGCAACGAGCGAGTATCGCCTTCGAGCACATAGCGGGCGCGGTAGGTGCGGCTTCTCGGGTCGGCCGCGCCGGACAGCTCGCGCAAGCGCGCGCCGAATTCGGCCCCTGGCTGGCCAAACAGCCGGGCCTTGGCCAGCGAACCCAGGGCGGGCCTGAGGTTTTCCGGCAAGTCCAGCAATGCCTCGCGGGCGCCATCCTGGGCCAGCACCACCACCGGCTGCCCGGCGGCGACCACCTGGCCGGTGTCGGCCAAGCGCTCGACCACGATGCCATCGCTGTCGGCACGCAAGTCGGCGTAGCCCAGGCTGTTGCGGGCCAGCGCCAGCTGGCTGGTGGCTGCGTCCCAGGCGGCACGGGCAGCATTGCGTGCGGCCTGGAACTGGTCGAAGTCCTTGGCGGAAATCGCCCCCAGCTCGACCAGCCCCTGCATGCGGGTGAAGTCTGCCTCGGCCCGCACCTTCGCTGCCAAGGCTTGGTCGACCTGGGCCTGACGGTTACGCACGTCGAGGTCGAAGTCGCTCAGGTCCAGGCGCATCAGCGACTGGCCACGCTTGACCCGCTGGCCAACATCGACCAGGCGCTGGGCGACCTTGCCGCCCACCCGAAAGCCCACCGGGCTCTCGACCTTCGCCGCGATGACCCCGGTGAAACGTCGCTGTTGGCCACTGGGCTCGGCACTGACCCACGCGGTACTGACCAAAGGGGGATGATCGACCCGAGGGTCGGGTAATGCCGCGTCGCCGCAGCCGCCAAGCAGCAGGCCGGCAGCGACAGGCGCCAGGATGACACGCAGATGAGCATAGGTTGACATGAACGCCTCCTCGATTTGGAGGCATTCTGTTTACAGGTTACGAATGTGTCAACTTGAAAACAAAATCAGGGGGCCAAGCTGCGCAACACCAAACCGGTGACCGCTTCCATTCCCGCCTCGAGTTCCGCGAGGCTGCGCTGCTCCATGCTGACGGGGTGGGTATAGGGAATCAGCGCCTCGTGGATGCCCAGCACCACCTCGTCCAGCGGCGTCTTGCGCTCGAATTCGCCGCTGGCCCGGCCGTCCTCGATGATCGCCTTGACCATGTCGTCCAGCGCCTCCCAGTGCCCGGTAGCGGTGCACCAGCGCTCTTCTGCCGCCACCGCCACCAGCTCGAACAGCTTGTTCTGGTTGATGAACAGGGCATGGCTGAGCAGTAACGCCTGGCGGGTGAACACCCTGAATTTACGGGTTGCCGAGGGTTGTTCGGCAATCTGCCGACGCAGCGCGTTGTCCAGATCGCCCAGCACCATGGCCACGATCGCCTCGCCAATCGACTGCTTGGACTCGAAGAAACGGTAGATGTAGGCCGTGGTGATGCCGATCGCCTTGGACAAGTCGGCTACGGAGGTCTTGCGGTAACCGAACTGGCGGAAATGCTGGTCGGCCACCTGCAGGATCTGCAAGCGCCGGTCGTGGTCGGCAGGGCCGCGCTGGCCCGAGGATGGCAATTCGATCTCGAGCGGGTCGGTAGACGGGTTCATAAGCGGGCAAGTCCATTGACAGACAAGTAACGATTTAAGAATACTGTAAACAAATTAGCGTTCCTGAGGATACGGCAATGACTCGACAGCGGTTCAGGCGCACGCACAGTGTACTCGTGCTTGCAGCACTCGCGGGCATGGGCGGCTGCATGGTCGGCCCCGACTATCAACAGCCCGAGGTGCAACACAACGAGCGCTTCGTCGGCGCCCGCGCCCTGCAAGCACGCAACAGCCTGCCGTCGAACACCCCGTTCGAGCGCTGGTGGCAAGGCTTTGGCAACCCGGTGCTCGACAACCTGGTCGATACCGCGCTGCGCCAGAACCTCAGCCTGGAGCAGGCCCTGGCCCGGCGTACTCAGGCCCAGGCCTTCGCCCAGGGTGCCCGCGCACAGCTGTTGCCCGAAGGCCATGCAGGTGCCGACGCCAGCCGCGCGCGGCGCTCGCTGCAAGACCCCCAGGTGGCCACCGAGCGTAGCGTGCTGCCAGGCTTCGAGCGCACCGGCACGCAGTATGACGCGGGCATCTCGAGCCTCTGGGAGCTGGACCTGGCGGGCGGCCTGCGCCGTGGCGCCCAGGCTGCGCTGGCCGAGTACCAGGCGGCCCAGGCCGACGAGGCGGCGGCGCGCATCCAGGTGGCAGCCGGGGTCATCGACGGCTACCTGCTGGTCAGGCTGTTGCAGGCCCGTCTGGCCGTGGCCGAGGAACAGGTACTCACCCAAGGCGGCATCGAACACTTGGTGGATGTGCTCAAGACTCGCGGCCTGGCCCCTGGGCGCGAGCTGCAACAGTCACGCGCCGAGCTGGCCCTGGCCCAGGCCTCGGTACCAGCACTAAGCGCACGCCTGGCAGCGGCACGCAACAACCTGGACGTGCTGCTAGGGCGCCAACCCGGTACCCCAGACGCCCAACTGGACACCCCCACGGCCCTGCCCAGCGCACCGCGGATCGAAGCCGCCGGCGGCACCACGGCCCTGCTGCGTGGGCGCCCCGACCTGATGGTCGCCGAACGCCGCCTGGCAGCGACCAACGCGCGTATCGGCCAGGCACTGGCCGAGTACTACCCCAAGGTGTCGCTGTCGGCACTGATCGGCAGTACCACCTCCCACGCCAGCAACCTGTTCAGCGGCGACAGCAACCAGGCCGCCGCCACCCTCGGGCTGCGCTGGCGCCTGTTCGACTTCGGCCGCGTGGATGCCGAAGTACAAGGCGCCAAGGGTGCCTACGCAGGCCTTCTGGCCAGCTATCGGGAACAGGTATTGCAGGCCAGCGCCGAGGTGGAGAATTCGATCAGTGCCCTGCTCGAAGGTGAACGCCGCGCCCGTCTGCTGGGCGACAGCGAGCGCGCCAGGGCCCAAGCCCGCGACGCCGTGCTGGCCGGCTACCGACAAGGCAACGCCAGCCATATCGAACTGCTGGAAACCCAGGCACGTCTGCAACAGGTACAGGCCGACCGGCTGGACGCCGACTATGCCGCCGCCGCATCGGCGGTCAGCCTGTACAAGGCGCTGGGCGGAGGCTGGCATGGCAGCGTCGACACCGACACCACGGCCGCGAGCAGCCACCATCGATCCATTGCACTGAACTAACCCTCGGCAGGCGGCTTCACACCCCTATACACGCCAACCAGTGGAAGGGATCACCCATGGCCTACGCCCCAACGCCGAAAGCCGCCGTCGTGCTGCTCGATACCCGAGAGCAGACGCCCGACCACGAGCGCGTCAGCTATCGCAGGCTCGCCGAACACCTGGCAAGCCTGCTCGGGCTGCCGTTCCATCAGCTTGACCCGGGCCAGAAAACCACTGCCGCCGACCACTACTATTACCTGCCCACCGAAACCCTGATCGACCCGGCACGCTATGCCCCCATGGGCATCCAGAATGAGCACGACCTGTTCGGTGGCCTGGTCAGCGCGCCCTACATGGCCACCAAGGCCATCTCCCACCCCTTGCCCGCCGACGCCCGTTTCCCACCCGGCTGGACCGACGCCTTTGCCCTGCAAGCCAGCGATGCCTTGCTGCGGGGTTATACGGTGTTCGCCAAGGACGATGCCCGACGTGCCGCCGAGTTGTTGCTGCGCAGCGGCGCGGTGCGGCTCAAGCCGGTGCAGGCCCGAGCCGGACGCGGGCAGCACGTGATCGAGCACCTGGACCAGCTGGAGCCGCTGTTGGCAGGCATGGACGATCAGGCGCTGTCGCTGTGGGGGCTGGTCTTCGAGGAGGACCTGTACCAGGTCGAGACCTACAGCGTCGGCCAGGTGCGCGTGGCGGGGCTCACTTGCAGCTACCACGGCACCCAGCAGTTGACCCATGACCACCAAGGCAACGAGGTGTATGGCGGCTCTGACCTGGTGGTGGTGCGCGGCGACTACCAGGCCCTGCTGCAACTGCCACTGGAAGACCACCTGCGCCTGGCCATCAACCAGGCGATGATTTACGAGCAGGCGGCCGAGCGTCACCTGCCAGGCTTCATCGCCTCGCGCCGCAACTACGACATCGCCCGCGGCCTCAATGCCCGCGGCCACCTGCGCAGCGGCGTACTCGAGCAGTCCTGGCGCATGGGCGGTGCCAGCAGCGCCGAACTGCTGGCCTTGCAGGCATTCGCCGACGACCCGGCGCTACAGCGCGTGCGGGCCTCCACCCACGAAGTCTTCGGCGCCTCCGAGCTGCCGGACGATGCCACGCTCTTCTACCAGGGGAACGACAGTGAACTCGGACAATTCAGCAAATTCGCGCGGATACGCGAGCATGGCCATTCAGAGTGAAACGGTAGAGCTGAAGGTGGCTGGCGAAAGCATCGCCGGTACGTTGGTCAGCCCCGGCAGCCGGATGCCTGGAATACTGTTCGTGCACGGCTGGGGCGGCAGCCAGCAGCGCGACCTGGCCAGGGCCAGGCAGATCACAGGCTTGGGTTGCGTGTGCATGACCTTCGACCTGCGCGGCCATGAGAAGACCGAAAGCCAGCGCCTGACCGTGACCCGCGAGCAGAACCTCGCCGACCTGCTCACCGCCTACGACCGCCTCGCCGAGCACCCCTCGGTGGACCCTGCCGCCATCGCCGTGATCGGCAGCAGCTACGGCGGCTACCTGGCGACCCTGCTCACCGCCCTGCGCCCGGTGAAATGGCTGGCCCTGCGGGTGCCTGCGCTGTATTGGGACGACGAGTGGAACATGCCCAAACAAGCACTCGACCGCCAGCGCCTGAACGCCTACCGCCTGAGTCCACTGGGGCCCAGCGACAACCGGGCGCTGGGTGCGTGCGCCGAGTTCGCCGGTGACGTGTTGCTGGTGGAGTCGGAGCAGGACGACTACGTGCCGCACAGCACGCTGATGAGTTACCGCTCGGCCTTCGTCAGTGCCCATTCACTGACCCACCGTATCGTCGACGGCGCCGACCATGCGCTGTCCAGCGAAGAGAGCCAGAAAGCCTACAGCTCGATACTGACTGCATGGATCAGCGAAATGGTCATCGGTGCGCGCCTGGACCGCTACCCGCACTACGCGCCCTGGTATGCCTGAGCATCGCCGACCTGGCAGTGCAGGCCGCCATCACTGCCCCGTACCAGGCTGCGCAAGGTCTGGTAGGCAGTGAAATTGACGCCCCGCGCCTGGTGGCGTTGCAGCAGCTCGAGGAACGGCTCCTCGACGAAGCACGAAGCCGCTGCAGCCCACTCATGACGCGACTGCCATTGCAAATATTGCAGCACCCGGCTGCCGTCCTCGCTGGCCTGGACGCTCACGCCCAGCAGCCCTTCGCAGCGCGTGGCGATCTGCTCGGCGCGCAGCACCAGCGCATCGGCCAGCGCCTGTTGCCGGGTCGCTGGCACTTCATACTCGATCATCTGGGTGAACCACAGGGATTGGGGGTTGGCAGGCATCGACAGTCTCCAGTGACTTGCAGCGTGATGGCGAGCAGGGTAAAACCTCGAGTTAACTCAAGGTCAAGGAATTTTTCCCATGCCTTCCAAGGTATCTCCGGCCCCTGATCGCCTGCTCAGTGTCGGGCAATTGGCTTCACGCAGCGGCGTGGCCGTAACGGCCCTGCACTTCTACGAAACCAAGGGCTTGATCTACAGCACCCGCAACGCTGGCAACCAACGCCGCTATGACCGGGCAATGCTGCGCCGGGTGGCGGTGATCAAGATGGCCCAGCGTTTGGGCGTGCCGCTGGCCCAAGTGGCCGATGCGCTCAATACCCTGCCCAAGCGCCACACCCCCACCGCCGAGGACTGGCAACGGTTTTCCGCCCAGTGGCGCGACGACTTGAGCCGACGTATCGACGAACTGCTGATGCTGCGCGACCAGCTGGACGGCTGTATTGGCTGTGGCTGCATGTCGCTCAAGGAATGCCCGCTGCGCAACCATCACGATCGCCTGGCCGAGGAAGGGCCTGGGCCACACCCGCCGGAACAACTGGCGCCATGAGCGTGACCGTCAGCCGCCCACGGCAAAGCGCTTGCGGTAATCGCTGGGCGTGACCCCGGTCAGGCGCTGGAAAACCTTGCGGAACGCGCCGGGGTCCTGATAGCCCACGCCCCAGGCGATCTGGTCGACGCTGCGCCGGGTGAACTCCAGCAAGCGACACGCCCGCCCCACGCGCACCTGCTGGCAGTACTCGGTGGGGCGCAGCCCGGTCGCAGCCCGGAAGCGCCGCAGGAAGGTGCGCTCCTCCAGCCCGGCGCATTCGGCCATGCTCGCCAGGCTCGCCTCGCGCGCGCCATTGCCCTGCAACCAGTGCTGAACCTTCAGCACCGCTTCGTCGCCGTGGTCCAGGCAAGGCGTGAACAGCGTGCCTGGCAAGGCGATCGCCACCGGCTCTACTGCCAGGTACCGCGCGGTCTCGCGTGCCACGGTCGCGCCCAGGTAGCGCTCGAGCAAACGCAGGCCCAGGTCGGTCCAGGCCATCAGCCCGGCCGAGGTGACCAGGTCGCCATCGTCCAGTACTGGCTGGCTGGCCTCCACACGCACCCGGGGGAAACGCTCGGCCAGTGCTTGTGCGTAGTTCCAATGGGTAGTCGCCGGGCGCCCGTCGAGCAGCCCGCTGGCGGCGATGAAGAACACCCCGATGCACACCGAGGCCAGTACCGTTCCACGGCCATGCCATTGGCACAGCTGGGCGCGGTACAGCTCCAGCAACTGCGCATCCGGCGCCTGACCCAGGCTTGGTGGCACCACCAGCACCCGTACGTCGTTGGGCGACTGCGCCAGGCTGTCGTGAATCACCTGCAACTGCCCCTGCGCGTCGGCCTGCCAATGGCTGACGCGAATCATTGGCAGCTCGCTCGCCCCCAGCTCGTTGACTACCTGGTTGGCCACCGCGAACAGGTCGCTCAGCCCGTGCACGGCCGCACTCTGCGCGCCTGGGTAGACCAGCACGCCGATTTCAAGGCAGGGGGGTGTGTCAGTTTTTGCCGTCATTGTGTCGGTCGCGCCAATCCTCAAGCAGGTCGCCCAAGCCTATAACTATCTCCACACCACGACCACTGCCCCAGGAGGCACGCAATGAGCAAACAGGCCCTGATCATCATCGACATCCAGAACGACTATTTCCCAGGCGGGAAGTGGACGCTGGACAACGCCGACAACGCCGCCGACAACGCGGTCCGCCTGCTGGCCGCTGCACGTCTGCGCGGCGACCTGGTGGTGCACGTGCGCCATGAGTTCGCCAGCGAAACCGCGCCGTTCTTCACCCCAGGCTCCGAAGGCGCGCGCATCCACCCCAAGGTCGCCCCTGCGGCCGATGAACAGGTGGTGCTCAAGCACCAGGTCAATTCGTTCCGCGACACCGAGCTGAAGGCGCTGCTCGACCAGCACGGCGTACAGGCACTGACCATCGTCGGCAGCATGAGCCACATGTGCATCGACGCCGCAACCCGCGCCGCCGCCGACTTCGGCTACCAGGTCACGGTGGCTCACGACGCCTGCGCCACCCGTGACCTGGAGTTCAACGGCAAGACCGTACCCGCAGCACAGGTGCACACCGCCTTCATGGCCGCGCTGGCCTTCGCCTATGCGCGGGTAGAAAGCACCCAGGTGCTGCTGGGCGAGTACGCGCGCTGAACGTCAGATCACCACGTTACGCACGAAGCGAGTAGGCACGTCGCCATCGTTGCGGTAGGCATAGCGGCAATTGCTGGGGAAGATGTGGAACTCGCCGGTGTTCAGGCGCAGCTCACCGCCTTCGATAACCAGCGTCAGGCAGCCTTCGGTGACGTAGATCTGCTCGCTCCAGCCCTCGGCATCGGCCTCGCTGCGATAGTGCTCGCCCGGCGCCAGGGTCCAGGCCCACAGCTCCACCTCGCGCCGCGCCGGGCTGCTGCCCAGCAGCACGGCGTGGCTGCCTGGGTGCTCACCGGCCCAGGCCAGCTCGTTGATGCGGCCCGGGTCGCGTTGGTCCGGCGCCTGGATCAAGGTACTGAACGCCACCCCCAGCGCTTCGGCAATCAGGTCCAGGGTGGTGAGGCTGACATTCTTTTCCCCCGCCTCGATCGCCACCAACATGCGCCGGCTCACACCCGAGCGCTCGGCCAGCGCGCTCTGGCTGAGGCTAGCGGCTGTGCGCAGGCTGCGGATGTTCTGGCTGACGTGCTGCAGCACCGAGGCGCGGTGCGAGGAATCTTTGTGCACTATATTGCTCACTGGATGGGGTTGCGCAGTATACTGCCCACATTTTGCGGCGATTGTGCGCCGCCCCTTCCGAGTGCGCAAGACCATGACCCAGCCCGCCCGCCAACCACGGCCCTCTGTTTCCTTTCGCCTGAGCAAGGCGGAACTGGTGCTGGTGTTCATCACCATGCTGTGGGGCGGCACCTTCTTGCTGGTGCACAACGTCATGACGGTCAGCGGGCCGATGTTCTTCGTCGGCCTGCGCTTTGCCGCCGCTGCGCTGTTCGTCGGCATCGTCTCGGCACGCGCGCTGCAAGGGCTGACCTTGACCGAACTGAAGGCCGGCGTGGTGATCGGGGTGTCGATCATGCTCGGCTACGGCTTGCAGACCATGGGCCTGCAAACCATCAGCAGCAGCCAGTCGGCGTTCATCACCGCGCTTTATGTACCCTTCGTGCCCCTGCTGCAATGGCTGGTACTGGGCCGCCGCCCCGGGCTGATGCCAAGCCTGGGCATCTGCCTGGCGTTCGTCGGCCTGATGCTGCTGGCCGGGCCCGAGGGCGGCGCGCTGCACTTCAGCGAAGGCGAACTGGTGACCCTGGTGAGCGCGGTGGCCATTGCCGTGGAAATCATCCTGATCAGCCGCTACGCCGGCAAGGTCGACGTGCGCCGGGTGACCGTGGTGCAACTGGCCACCGCCTCGGCGCTGTCGTTCCTGATGATCGTGCCGACCGGCGAAGCCCTGCCAGACTTTTCCTGGTTGCTGCTCAGCAGTGCCATCGGCCTGGGCGCGATGAGCGCGGTGATCCAGGTGGCAATGAACTGGGCGCAGAAATCGGTCTCGCCCACCCGCGCCACCTTGATCTATGCCGGTGAACCGGTGTGGGCGGGTATCGTCGGGCGCCTCGCCGGCGAACGCCTGCCGGGCGTGGCGTTGCTGGGCGCGCTGCTGATCGTGGCCGCCGTGGTGGTCAGCGAATTGAAGGTCCGGCGCAACAAGGAAATGCTGCCAGGGCTGGAGGCCACGGATGCGCGCGAAGGCGAACCGGGGCGCTGAATACGCCGTCAGTGACTATGCTTTGAAAGAAGATGTTATAAAAAAGCCGCTTGTCACACCGTATTTGTAGGATTCTGCGACAGCTTGCGGGTTGGTGATCCACCCTCCGGCACGTATGATCCTTGGCAAACTCCCGCAGATTAGAACGCTATGTCATTGATAGTGCTATTGCTTCTGCCCTTCTTGGGCAGTTGCCTGGCAGCCGTCCTGCCGCACAACGCACGCAACGCCGAGTCCATTCTCGCCGGGCTCGTCGCCCTGGTCGGCACGGTCCAGGTCGCGTTGCTGTACCCGCAGGTCGCCCACGGCGGCGTCATCCGCGAGGAGTTCCTCTGGCTGCCCAGCCTGGGGTTGAACCTGGTGCTGCGCATGGACGGCTTCGCCTGGCTGTTCTCGCTGCTGGTGCTGGGTATCGGTACCCTGGTGTCGCTCTATGCGCGCTACTACATGTCGCCCCAGGACCCAGTGCCACGCTTCTTCGCCTTCTTCCTGGCGTTCATGGGCGCCATGCTCGGCCTGGTGATCTCCGGCAACCTCATCCAGATGGTGTTCTTCTGGGAGCTCACCAGCCTGTTCTCCTTCCTGCTGATCGGCTACTGGCACCACCGCCACGACGCACGTCGCGGCGCCTACATGGCACTGATGGTGACCGGTGCCGGCGGGCTGTGCCTGCTGGTCGGCGCACTGCTGCTGGGCCATGTGGTCGGCAGCTACGACCTGGACAAGGTCCTCGCCGCAGGCGACATCATCCGCCAGCATGCCTTGTATCCGGTGCTGCTGCCATTGATCCTGATCGGCGCCCTGACCAAGAGTGCGCAGTTCCCCTTCCAGTTCTGGCTGCCCCATGCCATGGCGGCGCCCACCCCCGTTTCCGCCTACCTGCACTCGGCGACCATGGTCAAGGCCGGGGTTTTCCTGCTGGCACGCCTGTGGCCAGTGCTGTCCGGCAGCGAGGAATGGTTCTGGATCGTTGGCGGTGCCGGGGCCTGTACCTTGTTGCTGGGCGCCTTCGCGGCGATGTTCCAGAACGACCTCAAGGGGCTGCTGGCCTACTCGACCATCAGCCACCTGGGCCTGATCACCCTGCTGCTGGGCCTGAACAGCCCGCTGGCCGCCGTGGCCGCAGTGTTCCACATCCTCAACCACGCCACCTTCAAGGCCTCGCTGTTCATGGCCGCCGGCATCATCGACCACGAGAGCGGCACCCGTGACATCCGCCGCCTAAGCGGCCTGGTGCGCCTGGTGCCCTACACCGCCACGCTGGCCATGGTCGCCAGCGCCTCGATGGCTGGCGTGCCATTGATGAACGGCTTCCTGTCCAAGGAAATGTTCTTCGCCGAAACGGTGTTCATCAGCTCCACCGCCTGGGTCGAAACCGCGCTGCCGGTAATCGCCACCCTGGCCGGCACCTTCAGCGTGGCCTATGCCCTGCGCTTCACCGTCGACGTGTTCTTCGGCCCCACCGCCCAGGACCTGCCGCACACGCCCCACGAGCCACCGCGCTGGATGCGCGCACCGGTCGAGCTGCTGGTGCTGACCTGCCTGGTGGTGGGCATCTTCCCGGCCCAGTCGGTCGGCCCGCTGTTGGCCGCAGCTGCCCTGCCGGTGGTGGGCGGCACATTGCCTGAATACAGCCTGGCCATCTGGCATGGCTGGAATGCACCGCTGATCATGAGCCTGGTGGCCATGAGCTGCGGCATCGTGCTCTACCTGCTGCTGCGCAAGCAACTGCGCCTGGGGCGCTTCCCGTACCCACCGCTGATCGAACGCTTCAACGGCAAGCGCCTGTTCGAACGCGGGCTGCTGCACCTGATGCTGCTGGCCAAGCGTATCGAGACGCTGCTGACCAGCCGCCGCCTGCAAACCCAGCTGTTCATGCTGGTGCTCGCCGCCTTCCTCGCCGGCCTCACGCCATTGCTGTACAGCGGCATCAGCTGGGGTGACCGGCCGAAGATCCCGGGCTCCGGGGTGTTCGTCGCTCTCTGGCTAATCGCCATCGCCTGTGCCATCGGCGCCGCCTACCAAGCCAAGTACCACCGTCTGGCCGCCTTGACCATGGTCAGCGTCTGCGGCCTGATGACCTGCATTACCTTCGTCTGGTTCTCCGCACCCGACCTCGCCCTCACCCAGCTGGTGGTCGAAGTGGTTACCACGGTGCTGATCCTCCTGGGCCTGCGCTGGCTGCCACGGCGTATCGAAGGCGTCTCGCCAGTGCCTGGCAGCCAGGACCGTGCCCGCTTGCGGCGCCTGCGCGACCTGCTGTTGGCAGTGCTGGTCGGCGGCGGCATGGCGCTCATCTCCTACGCCATGCTGACCCGGCCGACGCCCAACGACATTTCCTCGTTCTACTTGAGCCGTGCCCTGCCCGAAGGCGGCGGTACCAACGTAGTCAACGTGATGCTGGTGGACTTCCGCGGCTTCGATACCTTGGGCGAAATCACCGTGCTGGTGGCCGTGGCCCTGACCGTATTCGCCCTGCTGCGCCGCTTCCGCCCGCCGAAAGAAAGCATGCAGCTGCCTGCCCAGCAGCGCCAGCTGGCCCCGGATGTGGTCACCGACCTGATCAACCCGCGCCACGCCACCGATACCGCACTGGGCTTCATGATGGTGCCGGCAGCGCTGGTGCGCCTGCTGCTGCCGATTGCCCTGCTGGTGTCGATGTACCTGTTCATGCGCGGCCACAACCAGCCCGGCGGCGGCTTCGTCGCAGGCCTGGTGATGTCGGTGGCGTTCATCCTCCAGTACATGGTCGCCGGCACCCAGTGGGTCGAGGCGCAGATGAGCCTGCGCCCACTGCGTTGGATGGGCACCGGCCTGTTGTGCGCCACCCTGACCGGCATCGGCGCCATGACCCTGGGTTACCCGTTCCTGACCACCCACACCGCGCACCTTCACCTGCCGCTACTGGGTGACGTGCACGTGGCCAGTGCCCTGTTCTTCGATATCGGCGTGTACACCGTGGTGGTCGGCTCGACGCTGCTGATCCTCACCGCCCTGGCGCACCAGTCGGTCCGCGCCTACCGCCCGGGCCACCCGAAATCCAGCCAAGCAGGAGCCGCCTGATGGAAGAAGTCATTGCAGTCGCCATCGGTGTGTTGGCCGCCTCCGGGGTCTGGCTGATCCTGCGCCCGCGGACCTACCAGGTCATCATGGGGCTGTGCCTGCTGTCGTATGGCGTCAACCTGTTCATCTTCAGCATGGGCAGCCTGTTCATCGGCAAGGAGCCGATCATCAAGGACGGCGTGCCGCAAGACCTGCTGAACTACACCGACCCGCTGCCCCAGGCCCTGGTACTCACCGCGATCGTCATCAGCTTCGCCATGACCGCCCTGTTCCTGGTGGTGCTGCTGGCCTCGCGCGGCCTGACCGGTACCGACCACGTCGATGGCCGGGAGCGTGAGGAATGAGCTGGATGAACCAACTGATCGTCGCGCCCATTCTGCTGCCGCTGGTCACCGCGGCACTGTTGTTGCTGGCAGGCGAGAAGCATCGGCACTTCAAAGGGCGCATCAACCTGCTGTCGACCCTGACGGGCCTGGCCATCGCCGTCACCTTGCTGATGTGGGTGCGCACCCAGGGCCAGGCCGAGTCGATCGGCGTGTACCTGCCAGGCAACTGGCCGGCGCCCTTCGGCATCGTGCTGGTGCTCGACCACCTCTCGGCGCTGCTGCTGACGCTCACCGGCATCATCGGCTTCTGCGCGCTGATGTTCGCCCGTGCCCGCTGGGACGGCGCCGGGGCGAGCTTCCACGCGCTGTTCCAGATCCAACTGATGGGCCTGTATGGCGCCTTCCTCACCGCCGACCTGTTCAACCTGTTCGTGTTCTTCGAAGTGCTGCTGGCGGCCTCCTACGGGCTGATGCTGCATGGCTCCGGCCGTGCACGGGTCAAGGCCGGGCTGCACTACATCGCGGTCAACCTGTTCGCCTCGTCGCTGTTCCTGGTGGGCGCCGCCATGCTCTATGGCGTGACCGGCACGCTGAACATGGCCGACCTGGCCTTGAAGGTCCCGCTGGTGGCAGAGGCCGACCGCGGCCTGCTGCACGCCGGTGCGGCGATCCTGGCCACGGCGTTCCTGGTCAAGGCCGGTATCTGGCCGCTGAACTTCTGGCTGGTGCCGGCCTACTCCTCGGCCAGCGCCCCAGTAGCGGCGCTGTTCGCCATCATGACCAAGGTCGGCCTGTACGCCGTGCTGCGCCTGTGGAGCCTGCTGTTCTCCGGGCAGGCCGGGGCTTCGGCGCATTTTGGTGGGGAGTGGCTGGTGTACGGCGGCCTGGTCACCCTGGCAGTGGCCGCGGTGTCGATCCTTGCGGCCCAGCGCCTGGAGCGCCTGGCGGCGCTCAGCATCCTGGTGTCGGCGGGCACGCTGCTGGCGGCCGTCGGCTTTGGCCAATCGGTGCTGACCGGCGCCGCACTGTTCTACCTGGCAAGCTCCACCCTGGCGTTGTGTGCATTGTTCCTGCTGGCCGAACTGGTGGAGCGCTCGCGCTCGGCCAACGAAGCGCCGCTGGATGACGAAGAGGATGTCATCCCGTCTCCCCTGGAGACGCTGCACCCGCCCAAGGGCATCAACCTCGATGATGAACAGAAGGCGGTGATCGGCCAGATCATCCCCTGGACCATGGCCTTCCTGGGCCTGAGCTTCATCGCTTGTGCCCTGCTGATCATCGGCATGCCGCCGCTATCGGGCTTCATCGGCAAGCTCAACCTCATCAGCGCCTTGTTCAACCCGCTGGGGTTGGGCGTGGCACCCGAGCAGCCATTGTCGATGGCCGGCTGGGGCCTCGTAACCTTGTTGGTACTGTCGGGCCTGGCCTCGCTGATCGCCTTCGGCCGCGTGGGTATCCAGCGCTTCTGGAAACCCGAGGAACGCCCCTCGCCCCTGCTGCGCCGTTACGAGTGCGTTCCTGTCGTCGTTCTGCTGGGGCTGTGCATCTTCCTCAGCCTGCGCGCCGAGCCCCTACTGCGCTATACCCAGGACACCGCCGCTGGGTTGCAGTCGCCTGATGCCTATATCCAGGCGGTGATGTCGACCCGCGCCCTGCCCGGCCCAACCACCCTGGTGGAGGTGCAGCCATGAGCCGGTTCTTCCCTGCCCCGCTGCTGTCGGTGTCACTGTTCTTCCTGTGGCTGCTGCTGAACCTGTCGGTCAGCCCTGGTAACCTGCTGCTAGGCGCCCTGCTCGGTGTGCTGGCCCCCATCCTGATGGCGCCACTGCGACCGCAGCATGCCCACGTGCGTCGTCCCCTGGTGATCGCCCGGCTGATCGGCCGTGTCGGCATCGACGTGATCGCCTCCAACCTGCAGGTTGCCCGCACCGTGCTGTTCATGGGCAGCCGCCCACCACGCTCGGCCTTCGTGCATATCCCGCTGGACTTGCGCGACGCCCACGGCCTGGCCGCACTATCGATGATCACCACCGTGGTGCCCGGCACCGTGTGGTCGGAGCTGGCGCTGGATCGAAGCGTTTTGCTGCTGCATGTGCTTGACCTGGAAGACGAAGCGGCCTTCATCGAGCACTTCAAGCACACCTATGAACGTCCGCTGAGGGAGATTTTCGAATGACTGGGGTACTTGCCTACGCCATTCTCGCCAGCCTGTTCATCCTGGTCATCGCCATGGCGCTGTCGCTGGTGAGGCTGTTCCGCGGCCCCTCCGCCCAGGACCGAGTGCTGGCGCTGGACTACCTGTACATCCTGGCCATGCTGACGATGCTGGTACTGGGTATCCGCTACGCCAGTGACACCTATTTCGAAGGCGCCTTGCTGATCGCGCTGTTCGGCTTTGTCGGCTCGTTTGCCCTGGCCAAGTTCCTGCTAAGAGGGGAAGTGATCGAATGAGCGACACCATCGAATTGCCATTTTGGCTGGAGCTGACCACCGCCGCGCTACTGCTTGTCGGCAGCTTGTTCGCCCTGATCGGCGCCGTGGGCATGGTGCGCCTGAAGGATTACTTCCAGCGCATGCACCCGCCCGCCCTGGCCTCGACCATCGGTGCCTGGTGCGTGAGCCTGGCGTCGATCCTGTACTTCTCCTGGCTCAAGCAGGAAGCAGTGCTGCACGCCTGGTTGATCCCCATCCTGCTGTCGATCACCGTGCCGGTGACCACCTTGTTGCTGGCCAGGGCCGCACTGTTTCGCAAGCGCATGGCTGGGGAGGATGTTCCCGAGGAAGTCAGCAGCGGTTGCGACAAGGGCTAAGAAGTGCGCAAACCTCAGTTCCGCGCTTGCACAAGCCGTTGCAGCTCACGCCGCACCATGGCCACGAACGGCGCCGGCTTGAGCTGGTAGAGCTCACCGGCAACCCAGTTCAGCCAGGCACCCTGCAACTCATCACGTCGCGCCAGCAAACGCTCTGCCTGGGCCAGGGCCTCGGCATGATGCTGGCGATGGAAGGCCTCACGGCCACCCTCGTCACTCACTCGCTGGCCTTGAAGGTGGTCAGCTCACCTTTGCGCCATTTGGCGACCTTGCCAGTCACCGCCTTGAGCAACTTGCCCAACTCTTGCGCCACCTGCTCACGCGCGGCGAACACCAGCATCACCCCGTGACCGTCACGGAACACGATGCCATCGCCTTCCGGCACCGAGACAAAGGCATAGTCGCCCACGCCATAGACATTCAACTTGATCTCGCGAAAACGCAGCTCCAGCTTGCCACCCTCGCGGCTCGGCAGCACCGCAGCGCGGAAGTGGTCGCCCACCTTCAACTCCAGGCGTTGCTTGTCATCGACCACCATCGCGTTGTCGGTGTCGATTTCGGCCATGTACAGGCCTTCAGGGTTCTGCTCGGTAACATAGATGAAGCGGCCGTGGAACAACTTGACCAACCTGGCCCGCAAGTCGCCCAAGGCGAACAGGGCATGGGTATCCAACGTACTGACTGCCAATGAAAGATCCTCAAACCGGTTAAACCCCGCCGCCACGCGCTACAGGCGTGGGCCGACGATTCGCTCAATGCGAAACCCAGAAAGGTTAGTGAAACGCTGTACGAAGCGCCTGTGGAGGTGGGCGATGCATCAAGCAGGAAAAATAACGCCCGCGTGCCAGCCAATACCTCACGACGGTTTCAGTCAGCCTCCCAATGAGGGAAACACGGGCCTTTGAAACCATCAGAAAACATGCAGCAGATAACGCCAGGCCCTTGGATAGACAGGGCCCCGTTATTCAACTGCGCATTACGTAGGGACGAATATGCACGAAAACAATCAAACCCGTCGAGAGGCTACGCACATTTCTTGCACATACGACGTTACAAGTACCCTCACCTCAGGAAAACGCGAAAGGCCCCAAGGATCGCTCCATGGGGCCTTCTGCCGAGTGCACCGGGTCAGATCTGCCGCTGGTGGCGGTCGAGCTGCTCGTGACGTTCCTGGGCTTCGATGCAGTACTTGGTCGTCGGGCTGATCAGCAGGCGCTTCAGGCCGATCGGCTCGCCGCTGTCATCACACCAGCCGAAGCTTTCGTCGCCAATGCGGTCCAGGGCCATCTCCAACTGCGGGAGCAGGCGCTGGTCGCGGTCGATGGCGTTGACCAGCCAGGTACGCTCTTCCTCGACCGACGCCACGTCAGCAGGGTCCGAGGGGCTGTCCAGGCTTTCAATGGCGTTGCGGCTGAGTTCGATGCGCTCGTGCGTTTCGACTTTCATCGCTTGCAGCAGCTTGGTGAAGAACGCGAGCTGATCGGCGTTCATGTAGTCATCGGCCGACATGGCCAGCAACTGTTCCTTGGTCATCGATTTCTCTATGAAAAATGTGCATTGGGCGATTCGGGCGCCATCGGCGAACACGCGCCGCCGGCGGAATTCTTCAAGCGCCAACCGGCACTCTTTTTACAGGGGGCGGCAGTCTAAGGCGCCACGCGGCAAGGGGCAACAGAAATGACGGGGGAATCGACCGAAACAACCGGGAATCCGCTCATCGGTGCCGTCGCTCAACCATCACGACTGCCTCAAGGACGCCGTTGCCTAATATGCCGCAACGGCCACGTCCGCGCCAGCCTGCACAGGACGGCTCCCCGTCGCCAATGCCAGGTGGCACCCAGTTACCGCCGATGCATGCCAGCCAACGCGCCTGCTAGGACTTTGCAAACCGGAGGCCAGGACATGGACTTGCATCAAAACTTCGTAACATTCAGCCGCCTCGACTGTGTGGTCGCCCAACGCTTCAAGGACCGCCCACTACTGAGCCAGAGCGCCAGCGGCCTGCTCATAGAGCAATGGCAAGCCCGCCATTTCGATAGCGCGCTGGACCCGCTCGCCCTTTGGCTGGTGAGCCTCGGTCCGGAAGGCACATCGGCCTTGCCGCGACTGCTGCCCGCCGTGCTGATCGAACGCTACTGTCGGCGCACAACGCTCAACCTGACGCCTGGCGAAGACTTTCTCAGCCTGAACGGCAACGCAGACCCAACCAGCGCGCTGGACATCGACCTGCACGCCGTGGAGCTGCTGATAAACGAGTGCGGGCCACTACTGCTGAAACGCTACCTGGAAGACCTGGCCGAGTACTGGACCAGCTTCGACGCCAGCGGCCAAACGCCCTGGCAATGGTATGCAGAGTTTCTACAAAAGCAGTTTGTCTCGGCGCTCGACAGCCGTAGCCAGGAGCACGGGCTGACGCCTACGCAAATAGAAGTGGCCAATCACCTGCGAGAAAACACCGGTATAGCCCAACCCAATGCACAACAACCCTCGATCGCCCTGCTCAGCACCGATTTGTCCGCCAGCGCCAACATCGATGTCGACCTGGGCAGCGCCCTGCTGATCGAGCAAGCGGCCCACGACGATGCACCGGCCGTCACGCTGCTCTACACCCTGCTGGGCAAGCTGCTGGCCTTCCCCTCACGCCCCACCCTACTCGGCATACTGGGGCGACTGTGGCCTCATACACGGGTGCCGACCGCCCACCAGATCCACCTGGTGCCATTGAGCGACTCGTGGTTCCAGATGCAGGCGCTGCAATTGCTGCATCAACAGATATTGGTCGCCCAAGCCATTGCCGATGGTTTCCAGCAGCAAGACCAGGCGGCGCTGCTGAGCCAGGATCTGGACCGCCTCACCTCGGTGCTGGAGCTGTGCGACCGCAGCGAGCGTACCCAGCGTCAACGCCTGAGCGAACACCTGCCGGACTGGCTGCGCAACGCTCCGGTCAGCGGCCAACAGCAGTACGCCAGGATGCTGATCGATACCGCCCAAAGCTACGAGTCGGCATCGGGCAGTGCCTGGCTGGACGATGTCGAGACCGCGCAGGCCTTCGCCAATCGCATGCTGGCGCAACGTATAAGTGCTGACCATCCCGGCACCGCGCTGTTGCCAGAGGACGTGCAAGTGCTCAACTACCAGGTCACCGGCGTCGCCTCGGGGCAAGGTTCGTTGGTTATCAGCGGGGAGGAGCACCTGGTCGAATATAGCCTGGCCGACCTGGCAATCGGCAATATCGGCCTGATCAGGCCTGGCCGGGTGGAGTTGCGTTCTGGCACCACCGCGCCACTCCCAACGTGGATGAACGAAACGTACATGCGCACACTGGTGAGCGAGCTGGACGTTGCCAGTGCCTACCCGAAGATGCTCAACGACAAGCTGTTGAACGACCCGCTCCAGAAACAGCGACGCCAGGCCCTGCTCGGCACGCAACTGCGCTACCAGTTGCCGGCCCTGGCGCTGGAGTTGCATCTGCGTGGCGAGGGCATGGACGAACAGAGCGTTGGCCGCCTTCAACAAGTGCTGGCCTGGCCGCAGCCATTCGATGAAGACCGCTGGGTAATGCGCGCTCTCGGCATATTGAGGCGGCCGGATGCAAACCCCGACCGCGCACTCAACACCTGGTTGTTCGAGGCGCTCTGGCCCGGCGCCGGCACCTGCCTGCTGTATCGCCCTCTGCATAAGCAGTCGCTGCTGCAATTCGACGACCGAATCGCCTTGCTCACCGCCCTCGCCACGCCAGGCGAATTGCAGGACGATATCCTGCAACGTCTGCCCGAGGAGGAGCGCAAGGTCTACGCCCATGGCGGCTTCCTCGAACCCCACCTGTTCTACCCCCTGGACGATCCATTCGCCGTGCCATTCGGCATCCCGCGTCCGGCCACCCTGAGCGTAGAGCCTGCAGAGCAGGACATCGGCCAGGCCATCTACCTGGCCTGCGTCCAGGAATCCATCCAGCGCTTCCAGGCACACGCCCATACCACCGCGCAAGCCCGCTGGGACAGCTGGAAAGAACTCGGCTGGCTGCTGTTCAACACCCTGTTGCCACTGGGTGGCAGCACGCTGGGCAAGGTGGCCTGGCTGGTACAGATGGAAGTCGCCCTCGCCGAGTTCGTCGAAACAGACAGCACCCATGACCCCGAAAGCCATCGCACCGCCCTGATCAATCTGTTGGTGGACATCGCTCTGTTGCTGCTGTCCCACACCGCCCTGGAAAAGCCACTGGAGGAAGGCAAGGAGCCCGCCCTGACCCAGCAAGTGGTGAGCGGCGCCGGGGCACTGAAGCCTACCCCCGTGCAAGTGACGACCACACCACCGCCTGGCCAGCTGGCGTTCGGCTGGTCTGCCCCGACCCGCAGCCTGTCTGCCACCCAGCAGTCGGCACTGCAGGCGCTGAGTAGCACACGGCTGCCGAGCGAACTGGGCCCACCGATTCCCCACGGCCCGCTGGCTGGCCTGTTCCTGGCCGACGACCAGTGCTGGGTGCAGTTGCAAGGCAAGGTCTACAAGGTGCTGCTGGATGAGCAGAACGGCCAACCACGGATTATCGCCGACACCCCACAGGCGACGCCCGGCCCATGGCTCGTACGTGACGAGGCCGGCCGCTGGCAGCTCGACCTGCACCTGCGCTTGCGCGGCGGCATGCCGACGAGTTCGCGCATTGCCAGGATGCGCGAGGAAAAACGCCAGCGCATACAGGTGCTGGATGAGCAGATCCGGCAAGATCACGTTCAGGGCATGGAGGCGCTTTGGCGTATCAAGGCGCAAGTGGAGCAGTTCGATAATGACGTGCCGGATAACGACCTGAAGACGCAGTATGAAAGCGCTCGCGCCGCGTCTGCCCACTGGCAAAGCCACCTGCAACGCCTCAAGGAACGCAATGCCCTCGAACCCCTGGAGAAGTTCAAGCTCAGGCGAGCGACCGCCTTGTGCCAACATGCTTACAGCGAGCAGCTGGTGCAGCTGGTGCAGCTGGTCACGCAGCGTCGATACCGCCCCCAACAGATGCAGCTCGAACATTTTCTGACACAGTTCAAGGGCGAGGCCGGGCGCCTGAAGGGCGACGTACGCCAATACGAAGGAGAGATATCAATCGACGACCTGAGTATCTACAAGAATCGCCTGGCCGCACAGGCGTCGCTGCTCGACGACATGCTACTCAACGCCCAGGCTATGTATGAGATCCGCCAAGAACTGACCACGCTTTCCATCCGCGAGCCCGCCGACCTGAAACAGTCGGCGCAGGCACTCATAGAGGTGTTATCCGACGCCGATACCCTGGCGCAGCTGCGCTACCGGCGTCTGGACACCAACTTCAACCGCCTGTTCGCGCTGTACGCCGCCGCCATCGACGAGCCAGGTTCGCACTTCTTCTGGCTCAACCTGGCGAACAAGACCTACCACCGCGTGTACAGCCAGCGCAAGCAACTGGGCGAGCTCGCTCATCCCAGCCAGGAAATGAGCGTGCGCCTGCTCAACGGCATCGATGACTGGCTGCGCGAGGCGAATCGCCAGTTGCTGAACTTCTCTGCACAACTCGACGACGGGCAGGCACTGGAGATACTGGCCAAGGTCAACGAAGACCTCGGCCTTATCCAGGCCGAGGTTCGCAGCGAACTGGCGCAATTCCCGGAGTTCCCACCGACCATCTCGCTCAAGCAACTGCGCCAGGAAGCGCCTGGGCTGATCGAGGTGGAAGACGAAGGCTTGCTGCTGGGTGTACTCAACGCCGATGACGCCACCCTGGTGGTCGTCCCCGACCGCGACCCGCACCAACCGCCCAGGACCTTCCGCCAGCAGGACCAGGCCTGGGTGGAATTGCCTTTGCCCGGCACAGCCCCACGGCAAACGAAGACCAAACTCAAGCACCTGCTAAAGGACAGCGAACAGCTGATGACCCGCGCCCAGCGGGAGCTGGAGCTGGAGCGGCTACAGCAGCACCCTAACGACAACTACCTGCCAGTGGAAATCCACGAACTGCTGATGTTCCAGCAAGCAGACCTGCTGAAAAACTCACAAGCCATCGAACGTCACCTGACCGCCGACAACGAAGTCGACGAAAGTGTCGGAAACCGCGATGCCGCCCAGGTCAACCGCCGGCTGGTCGGCCTGGCCGCGCAGCTTGGGCAGGCTGCGATCGACCTGCGTATCCAGGCCGCCCTGCGCCAGGCGCCGAGGATGGGCGAGGTGCAATACCTGCTGGACCACCGCCAGGTCAGCGTCCATGCGCTGGCGCCGCGCACCAAGCTGGCGAAGGTCAAGGGTCGCGCAGACGACTACCTGGACGAATACGTCATCCGCCGTGAAGGCCAGGACCTGTGGTACGCACACTTCCACTACCGCAAGCCAGAAACGCCCAGGGACCAGTTCAGCGCCGGCCACCTGAAGACCCTCGCCCAGCGCCATGCGGCAGGAAGGGTCGTAGTCGACCCAGCGACAGGCAACGAGGTGCAGGTGTACCGCGCACCGATCACCGTGGCCTCGGCCGTGCGCTATTTCTTCAGCGACTGAACGTACAAGGGGCGCCCCTGTGGCGCCCCTTGTATGTCGCTGGCCTTGCCTACTCAACGGTCCTTGAACTGCGCCTCGCGCTTGGCGACGAACGCCGCCATGCCTTCTTTCTGGTCTTCGGTGGCGAAGGCCGCGTGGAACACCCGGCGCTCGAAGCGCACGCCTTCGCTCAAGGTGACTTCGAAGGCGCGGTTGACGCTCTCCTTGACCATCATGCTCACCGGAATCGACTTGGCAGCGATGGTCGCGGCCACCTTCAGCGCCTCTTCCAACAGCTCGGCCTGTGGCACCACGCGCGCCACCAGGCCCGCACGCTCGGCTTCCTCGGCGCCCATCAGGCGCCCGGTCAGGCACAGCTCCATGGCCTTGGCCTTGCCGACTGCGCGGGTCAGGCGCTGGGTGCCGCCCATGCCCGGCAGCACGCCCAGGTTGATTTCCGGCTGGCCGAACTTGGCGTTGTCGGCGGCGAGGATGAAGTCGCACATCATCGCCAGCTCACAGCCGCCACCCAGGGCGAAACCGGACACCGCGGCGATGATCGGCTTGCGTCGGGTAGCGATGCGGTCAGCGTCGCTGAACAGGTCTTCAACGTAGATCTGCGGGTAGCGCAGCTCGGCCATTTCCTTGATGTCGGCGCCGGCGGCGAAAGCCTTGGCGGAGCCTGTGAGCACCACGCAGCCGATGTTCGGGTCGCGCTCGAGCTGGTCCAAGGCCTGGTTGATCTCGCCGACGATCTGCGCATTCAGCGCATTGAGCGCCTGCGGACGGTTGAGGGTGATCAGGCCGACCTTGCCGTGGATATCCAGCAGGATTGTTTCGAATGCCATGCAAGCTGCTCCTTCAAAGGTTGCGCGCAATGACCATGCGCTGAATGTCGCTGGTGCCTTCGTAGATCTGGCAGACCCGCACATCGCGGTAGATCCGCTCCAGCGGGAAGTCACTCAGATAGCCATAACCGCCCAGTGTCTGCAAGGCATCCGAACAGACCTTTTCGGCCATTTCCGAGGCGAAAAGCTTGGCCATCGAGGCCTCCACCAAGGCCGGGCGCCCGGCATCGCGCAGGGCCGCGGCATGCAGCACCATCTGCCGCGCCACGGCAATGCGCGTGGCCATGTCAGCCAGGCGGAAGGCCACGGCCTGGTGCTCGACCAGCGCTTTGCCGAAGCTTTGGCGTTCGTTGGCGTAGTCACGGGCCACCTCGAACGCCGCACGGGCCATGCCCACCGCTTGCGAGGCGATACCGATGCGCCCGCCTTCGAGGTTGGCCAGGGCAATCTTGTAGCCCTGCCCCTCCTCGCCCAGGCGGTTGGCCACTGGCACGCGTACATTGTCGAAGACGATCTGGCAGGTGTCGGAGGCGTGCTGGCCGAGCTTGTCCTCGACCCGCGCCACCTGGTAGCCAGGCGAATCGGTAGGCACGATGAAAGCGCTGATGCCGCGCTTGCCGGCGTCTGGGTCGGTGACGGCGAAGACGATCACCACCCCGGCGCTCTGCCCAGAGGTGATGAACTGCTTGCTGCCATTGAGCACGTAGTGATCGCCCTCCAGGCGCGCACGGGTCTTCAGGCTGCTGGCATCGGAGCCGGCCTGGGGCTCGGTGAGGGCGAAGGCGCCGAGCATCGCACCACTGGCCAGCGGCGCGAGGAACTGCGCCTTCTGCTGCTCGGTGCCAAACTTCAGGATCGGCACGCAGCCCACCGAGTTGTGCACGCTCATGATGGTCGAGCAGGCGCCATCGCCGGCGGCGATTTCCTCAAGAGCCATGGCGTAGGCCACGTAGCCGGTGTCGCTGCCGCCATACTGCTCCGGCACCAGCATGCCGAACAGGCCAAGGCCCGCCATTTCCTCAATGGCCTCGCGGGGGAAGCGGTGCTCCTTGTCCCACTGCTCGGCGAAGGGTTTCAGACGCTCTTGTGCGAAGTCGCGCACTGCATCGGCGATCTGTTGTTGCTCATCGGATACCAGCATGGTTCACCTCAGTACAGGCATTCGACCGCCATCGCTGTGGCCTCGCCACCGCCGATGCAGATGGCCGCCACGCCGCGGCGCAGGTTGTTCTGGCGCAGGGCCGACAGCAGGGTCACCAGGATACGCGCGCCGGAAGCGCCGATCGGGTGACCCAGGGCGCAGGCACCGCCATGGATGTTGACCTTGTCGTGGGGCAGGTCCAACTGCTTCATGGCCGCCAGGGTGACCACGGCGAAGGCTTCGTTGATCTCGAACAGGTCGACCTCGGCCAGACTCCAGCCGGTGCGCTGCATCAGCTTGTCGATGGCGCCGATGGGGGCAGTGGGGAACAGCGCCGGGGCGTCGGCGAAGGCGGCGTGGCCGTGGATCAGCGCCAGCGGCTTGAGGCCACGTTTCTGGGCTTCGGAACGGCGCATCAACACCAGCGCGGCAGCGCCATCGGAGATGGAGCTTGAGTTGGCCGCGGTAACGCTACCGCCCTCGCGGAAGGCCGGTTTGAGCTGCGGGATCTTGTCCAGGCGTGCCTTGGGCGGCTGCTCGTCGTCCTTGATGACGCGTGTCTGCTTGCCTTCGGTGACTTGCACCGGGACGATCTCGGCGGCGAATCGACCACTGGCAATCGCCTCCTGGGCGCGGGTCAGCGAGGCAATGGCGAAAGCGTCCTGTGCTTCGCGGCTGAAGTTGCCAGCCTGGGCGCAGTCCTCGGCGAAGGTGCCCATCAGGCGGCCCTTGTCGTAGGCGTCTTCCAGGCCGTCCATGAACATATGGTCGATGATCTTGCCGTGGCCCATGCGGTAGCCACCACGGGCCTTGTCCAGCAGGTACGGGGCATTGGTCATGCTTTCCATGCCACCCGCGACGATCACATCGGCGCTGCCGGCCAGCAGTTGGTCGTGGGCCATGATCGCGGCCTGCATCCCTGAACCGCACATCTTGTTGAGGGTGGTGCAGGTGGTGGCCTTGTCGAGCCCGGCGCCGAGGGCTGCCTGGCGCGCCGGTGCCTGGCCGAGGCCGGCGGGCAGCACGCAGCCGAACAGCACCTGCTCGACGCTGGCGGCATCGATGCCGGCACGCTCGACCGCAGCGCGAATGGCCGCCGCGCCCAACTGCGGCGCGGTGAGGCTCTTGAGGTCGCCCTGCAGGCCACCCATGGGCGTGCGTACGGCACTGACGATAACGATCGGATCGTTGGCAAGGGTCATGTTCGTTTCTCCTTACTTGGCAGCCATGCGCAGCGCGCCGTCGAGGCGGATCACCTCGCCGTTGAGCATGCTGTTCTCGATGATGTGACGGGCCAGCGCGGCGTACTCCTGCGGGCGCCCCAGGCGCGGCGGGAACGGCACCCCGGCGCCCAGCGAATCGCGTACGTCCTGGGGCAGGCCGGCCATCATCGGCGTTTCGAAGATGCCCGGGGCGATGGTCATCACGCGAATGCCGAAGCGCGCCAGTTCACGTGCCACCGGCAAGGTCAGGCTGGCGATCGCGCCCTTGGAGGCAGCGTAGGCGGCCTGGCCGATCTGCCCGTCGTAGGCGGCAATGGAGGCGGTGTTGATGATCACCCCGCGCTCGCCGCTCTCGTCGGCAGTCCCTTCGGCCATGGCCGCGGCGGCCAGACGCAACAGGTTGAAGCTGCCGATCAGGTTGACGTTGATGACCTTGGCGAAGCTGTCCAGAGCATGCGGGCCGTGCTTGCCCAGTACCTTCTCGGCGCCGACGATGCCGGCGCAGTTGACCAGCCCGTGCAGGCTGCCGAACGCGGCGACGGCGGCATCGACGGCTGCCTTGGCGGCCGTTTCGTCGCTGATGTCGGCGACCGCGAAGCGTGCCCGCTCACCCAGCGCTTGGGCCTTGGCCTCGACCGCCTGGGCATTGAGGTCGACCAGCAGTACGCTGGCACCGGCTTCGATGAGCATCTGTGCGGTGGCGGCGCCGAGCCCTGAGGCCGCACCGCTGACGATGAAGTGCTTGTTGCTGATATGCATGATCGTCTGTCCTTGTCAGGCGTGGACGATCAGCCACAAGGGGCATCGTGCATCGTCGAACGCCTGGTTCGTTCTTGTTGGAATAGAACCTTCGGTTCGACGATGTTCGCGCCGGTCACCCGCCCCGGCAATGGCCAAATCTGTCAATCTGGATGACCGATTTGGCCGCAGCCCGCGTCAGGGGTGGGTGAAGTCGCCCGCCAGGGCATCCTCGGTCAAGCGCAGGTACAAGGCGTGCAGTGCCGATTCCCGCTCGCTGGCCAGGTCGCTCCAGCGTTGCAGGTAGACCTCGCTGGTCAGGGTGGACTGCTCCAGGTCGAGCTGGCTGCCGCGCTCAGCGAAGGTCTCGTTGATCGTGTCGAACGCCGCCTCGTGCCGCTCCATCAGGTAGCGACGCCAGAAATCGCGCTGTACCAAACTCTCGGTGAAGGCATCACTGGCTTCGGCGGCGCGCACTGTGCTCAGGGCCTGTTGCAGTTGCGCAGCACTGACGTTAGCGACTTCCTCGTAGAACATCGTGCTGGGCTGCAAGGGCAGCTCCAACTGCTGGGCAAGGTGCACGCGGTAATAAAGGCTGACCTCGATTTCATCGACCCCACGCTGTTCGGACTCGCGCTGGGCAATGTCCTCGCGTGCGAACTGCTCGACGCGTTCCAGACGGAACAACTGTCGACCAAGCGCCAGCAGTTGCGGGCCACGCTCGTGCTCGGCCGCCTGGGCGGTGGTCTGTGCCACCAACACCTGCACCTGCAAGTCGCTGAACCGTCGCGCCACGCTGTCTTCGCAGGTCATCGGCTCGTTGGCCCGGGCGTACACCTGCTCGCGCAACGCGGCATTGCCATCCAACGCCTCCAGCAATGACCAGACCCGCTCCAGCAACACCTCGTGTTGCTGCTGGAAATCCGAAGTCGTACGCAACTGGCCCAACAGCTGGAACAACCCACTGCTGTCCGGCATGGCAAGCAGCGTATCCCAACGCTCACCGGCCGCCACGCGTGCAGAAGGCTCCAGCCTGTCGACCCATGAGGCGCGGACCAAGGCAGGGTTGAGCTGTACCTCCTCGATCTCTTCCACCTCCTCCACAGGGTGCTGGAAGGGGTGGTCGCCCAATGCCGTCAAGCGAGCCAGGTCGCTGACCGCCAGTGGATTGCCCCGCACGACATAGCTCATGCGGTGAGACAACGGCATACCCAGCACGGCCTCTGGAATGTTGGAGATCTGGTTGTTGCTCAGGTCCGCATACTCGAGGAAGCCACACAGCTCCAACCCATGGGGCCAATTGGTCAGCCGACAGTGGCGCAGACGCAGCTCACGCAGATAAGGCAGGTGATTGAAGCGCATATCCAGGCGGTTGATGGGGTTGTAGCTCAAATCCAGATGACGCAAGTGCGGCATCGCGGCAAGGATCCCAATGCCGGCCTCATCCATACGCACGCGGTTGTGGGCGATGCGCAGCATACGCAGCTCGATCATATAGCCAAGTCCGCGTGGTAACTGGGTCAGTCCATTGCTGTTGAGGGTCAGCCGACGCACCCCATCGAAGGCCCGCAGGAAACTGACCGGCACCTCGGTCAATTGCAGGTTGCACATCACCAATACCGTGATATGGCCAAACTCCACCGCTACCGGTATCTCCGGCAGACTGCGAACCACCATGCCGCTCAGGTCCAGGCGCATGCCAGCAGGTTCACCCCGGTCACCGACCACCGATTCGCCTTGAAGCTGCCAAGCACGTCGCAGGTGCTGGGAGAACTCGTGATACAGGTTGCGCGAAGCACTTTGTAGCTGGCCGTCGGTCCAGCGGGTGAGCGCACGATCAAGCCGGCGATAGCTCAACTCGTGCTCCAGCAGCAGGTCGAACGGTGATCCTGGTTGATTCAGCAGACTGGTGACGAAATTTTCGAGTTCTTGGTCGTTGAACCCGGGGTACAAGGCCCGTACGCGATCGCGCAGTATCTGCCCAGGCACAGGCGCGCCAGCACCTCGACCACTGAGCGGGTAGCCAACACGACCATCGCTCATGCGTCTTGCCGGGTTGAACCAGGCCGGCTGCGCACGCCAGCCGAGCAGGCGCAGGGTCTGGGCATGGGTGTCCGGCAGGTGCTGCTGGACCAGGCCACGCAGCAGCGCGGCGGGGTCATCGCCGCTCACCCCAAGACGGGCGAGTTGCGCGTCGGTGAGCACTGCACTGATGGCCTGGAAGATACCCTGCGGCTCGGCCACCTCCTCCTCACGTTCTCGTCCCTCTTTGTCATACAGCTTGAAGCGCCCATCCCGGTTCACCAGCACGACGCGGCTGGCCTGTTCCCCTTGAGGGTCGCGCACCGCGATCAGCCGACCGCTCTCCGAACCCTCGCGCAGCTCGAAGTTGACCGCCGAAGGCCAGTTCGGCAGGCGCCCGAGCACGGCCATCAGCAACTCGCCAGTTTCGTTGCCATAGGCGCTGTCCAGGTATATACCCGCCAAGGCGCGGCTTACCCGCGCCGATTGCAACAGCGAGCGTGCCCGGCTAGCCAGCGCCAAGGGGATGCGCGACTCACCCAGAGCCAGGTTGCGCCCCACCTCATCGACCCCGCGTACCGCCTCGGCGGCATATGTCGGCGGCAAGCCAGGGAAATCGCGAAGCAGCAGCGCGACCAGGGCATCCTCAGGCGCCTCGCCCTCCATCAGATGCTTGAGCAAGGGGCCGCGCAACGCCGGGGCGCGCTCGATCAGTTCTGCGCGCAATGCCTGTTCGTCCAGCCCCTGGATACCCGGCTGCGCCAGGCACCACGCTTGTATCGTGCCGTCCTCGGAGGGCACGCCGCCGCTGACGAAACTTGTGAAGAACGCCTCGATGCGGGTGTCGGCATCGAAACGGCGCAGCGTGTCGCGCAAGTTCACCGGCGTCGTCCGCCCTTCCACCACAACGCCACGCAGCTCGTCCTGGTCCATGCCCGCCACCTTGAGCACCTGCGCCGCGCGCTCGGCCTGGATCGGCAAATGTCCAGGCCACAGGCAGTCCAGCAGGCGGCTGCTGTCATCCCACTCTAGGGGCCGGTCATGGCGTATCCGCCAGCCACGCTCGCCATTGAAATCGACCACCGGCTCGAACGCCTGCGCACGCCAGGGGTGGCGAATACGCCACTCACCATCCGCCTGCGGACGGTGCACCTCGTAGAAGTGCCCCTGGGCACGAATCCAGCGGCGTTCGCCCACGCCAAGCAGGCCATCGTCCTGCAGCTCGGCCCCCTCGGGTGGCTGGCTGTATTCACCCAGGTCGCTGGACCACAGCCGCTTTTCGCCATTTTCCAGGCTGACCGGCTCGAGGCCATCGACGAAGGCACTGCGGCTGAAGCCGCGTGCGACGATACTCGCCCCCGCCGCCACCGCCGCCGTAACGGCCACGGTCTCGGCCACCCCCAGCATGTGCTGCAACGCTTCATGCTGATGACCGTGGTACCAGTCCTCGGCCCCCTCGTAGACCTGCGCCAGGGTCTGCACCACCAACTGCCCCAGCAGCAACGCCCCCACCGCAGGAATGAACAGCCCAGCCAGTCCCAGCAGGCTCAAGCCAGCAGACTTCCACGCCTGCAAGCGCTGCCGTGCGGCCAGCTGGTCGGCCAGTGCAGTGGGCACCAGCAGCAACCGGGCATCGTCCTTGATCCGATCCACCTGGTGCCGTACCTGCTCGGCGAAGACATCACCGACGATGGCGATGGCCACGGGCGCCAAGTCCGGTTGGGCATCGTTCAGGCGCAGGTTGAGGGTCGTGAGCATCTGCGCGCGTTCGGCCAAGCTCACTTGCTGCACGAAGAACTGCCTGGACGTAGATATCTTCACCCACTCGACCAGGGCGAGGTTCATCGCCGCCAGAGAATCGTAATAGCGCAAGGCGCGCTGTGGATCGCTCGGCAGATAGAGGACGACACCGGCCTGCTGCCCTTGCGGGTCCTGCAAGACGACCACCAGTGCGTCGGCCAGGGTGCAGCCCAGCAGGCTCAAGCGATGCGGCTCGGCACGTAACGTTTGCTGCGACATGTCCTGGGTGTTGTCGGCAAAATCACGCAGGGCGATCTGCACCGCTGCCGTGATGCCCCCCCTGAGCGCAGCGACCTCGATGGCCAGCTTGAAGCCGGCGCGCTTGTCCGTCGCCAGCAGCGCGCACGTCGCCGGGCTGAACACCTGGCCAAGCAGCGTCTGGTACTGCTGCCCTACATCCTGGCTGCGACACGCGCTGACCAAGGTGTCGGTGTTCCCCGACAAGACCTTGAAGGTTCCCATGGCCACCAGCCCACTGCCCTCATAGAACGACGCCCCTTCATGGAAGTTCTGCATCAACCGCAACAGCCCCTGTTGCCGCCGGTATGAGGCGCCATAGATAGGCCACAGCCTGCCAGGTGCCATGTCAAAGCGCGGCGTGACCTCCAACCATTCGAGATTCGCCACCGAGCTGCCCTCTGGCAGGCGTGCGCGCAAGCACTCGTCGAAGTGTTCCTCGGCGAAGGTTTGCAAAGGGATCAGGTCGACCGTTGCCTCGCGTACCTGCGCCTGGCTGGCCTGGTGCGTCCGGAAACTGTCGCGCAGTCGATTGATCTGCGCTGGCGAGGCCTGGCGAATCCACGCCGGTAGCAGGCTGGCGATGAAGTCATCGTGAATGGCGTTGAACGTTGCGGGGGTCAGCGCCGGGCTGGCAGGGTTTGCGTTATCAGTCATGGTGGCACCTTCGCCTGTAAGGGAAAGGCCAAGACTGGTCGCTCAGCGGCGGCGCCGTCAGAGGGAAGGCGCACCGTGCAGCATGAGTTGGCGATAGTGCCCTGGGTTACAGCCGAACCACTTGCGAAACGCCTTGTAGAACGAGCTGGCATCGGCGAACCCCAGGCGCTCGGCAACGTCACTCAGGGCGATGTCGCCATCGGCCAGCCAGGCCACCGCCAGCTCCCGGCGTACGCTGTCCTTCAGGCCCTGGTAGGTCTGGCCCTCCTCGGCCAGGCGTCGGCGCAAGGTCGAGGCCGAGACGCACAGGCCACGTGCCAGGCCCTCGGCATCCGGCCACTGGGCCGGCGTGATATCGCCGAGCTGGCGGCGAATGCGCCGGGCCAGGCTGGCCGGGTCGCGGTATTTGACCAGGATGTTGCCCGGGGCCTCGGCGAGAAAGCGCTGCAACTCCTCGGGCGTGCGCCGCATAGGCAACTCTAGGCTGTCGGCGGCGAAGATCATGCGGGTACGAAGTGCATCAGGCTGCCAGCGATGACGAACAGGTGCCAGATGCCGTGGCCGTGGCGCAAGCGGCTGTCCAGGGCGAAGAAAATAATGCCGAC
>NZ_JBNNVR010000057.1:0-35117 GCF_050280645.1 Pseudomonas sp. NPDC089554 | reverse complement strand
CGGCACGGCGGATCGCCCGCAAGCCCGAGAGGCTGCGCTCGACGCTGAACAGCGTGCAGTCGCGCCCAGCCTTGTCGAGGAAGTCCTTCTGGCGCGAACGCACGGTGTGGCCCGGGGCCTTCGGCGCGATCATGATCACGTCGAGGTCGGCACGTGGAACGACCTGGTTGTAGTGGATCGAGAAGCCGTGGGAGAAGGCCAGGGTGGCGCCCTTCTTGATGTTCGGCTCGATTTCGTTCTTGTACAGCGCGCCCTGGAACTCGTCCGGGGTCAGGATCATGACCAGGTCGGCAGCGGCGACGGCAGTGGCGACGTCAGCGACTTTCAGGCCGTGGGCTTCTGCCTTGGCAACGGTGGCCGAACCTTTGCGCAGACCGACGGTGACATCTACACCGGAGTCCTTCAGGTTGCACGCTTGGGCGTGACCCTGGGAGCCGTAACCGATGATGGCGACTTTCTTACCCTGGATGATGGAAAGGTCGCAGTCTTTGTCGTAGAAAACTTTCATGGAAATACCCCTGGTTATATCTCGGCCCCTTTGGAGCCATCGCTAAAGTGTTTGGTTAGATGCTGAGTACTTTGTCGCCACGGGCAATGCCGGTGACACCACTGCGCACGGTTTCGAGAATAGACGCGGTACCGATCGCCTGGATGAAGCTGTCCAGCTTGTCGCTGGTGCCGCTCAGTTGCACGGTGTACACGCTGGCGGTGACATCGACGATCTGCCCACGGAAGATATCCGTGGTGCGCTTGATCTCGGCACGCTGGGCACCGGTGGCCTTGACCTTGACCAACATCAGTTCGCGCTCGATATGAGCGCTTTCCGAGAGGTCGACCAACTTGACCACTTCCACCAGCTTGTTCAGGTTCTTGGTGATCTGCTCGATCACTTCGTCATGACCCACGGTGGTGAGGGTGAGGCGCGACAGGGTCGGGTCCTCGGTCGGCGCAACGGTCAGGCTTTCGATGTTGTAGTTGCGCTGGGAGAACAGGCCGACCACGCGGGACAAGGCACCGGGTTCGTTTTCCAGCAGCAGGGAAATGATGTGCCGCATATCAGGTACGCTCCGTCTTGCTCAGCCACATGTCACGCATCGAGCCGTCCCGGATCTGCATCGGGTAGACGTGCTCGGTCCGGTCGACCGCGATGTCGATGAACACCAGGCGGTCCTTCATCGCGAAGGCCTCTTCCAGTTTCGGCTTGAGGTCTTTCAGGCTGGTGATGCGGATACCCACATGGCCATAGGCCTCGGCCAGCTTGATGAAGTCCGGCAGCGACTCGACGTAGGAGTGCGAGTGACGGCCGTTGTACGACATGTCCTGCCACTGGCGGACCATGCCCAATACCCCGTTGTTCAGGTTGACGATTTTCACCGGCAAGCCGTACTGCATGCAGGTGGACAGCTCCTGGATGTTCATCTGGATGCTGCCTTCGCCAGTGACGCAAGCCACGTCCTGCTCAGGGAAGTTGAGCTTGATGCCCATGGCTGCGGGGAAGCCGAAGCCCATGGTGCCCAGGCCACCGGAGTTGATCCAGCGGTTGGGTTTGTTGAAGCGGTAGTACTGCGCCGCGAACATCTGGTGCTGGCCCACGTCGGAGGTCACGAAGGCATCGCCGTTGGTGACTTCGCACAGGGTCTCGATGACCTGCTGAGGCTTGATGACGCTGCCGTCGCCCTTGTCGTAAGGGAACAGGCCGCGCTCGCCTCGCCATTCGTCGATCTGCTTCCACCAGGCATCCAGCGCGGCCTTTTCAGGCTGCTCGCCGATTTCCTTGAGGATGGCGAGCATTTCGCTCAGCACGCTCTCGACCGGGCCAACGATAGGCACGTCGGCCTTGATCGTCTTGGAGATCGACGCTGGGTCGATGTCAATGTGGATGATCTTGGCGTTCGGGCAGAACTTGGCCGGGCCGTTGATCACGCGGTCGTCGAAACGCGCGCCGACAGCGAGGATCACATCGGCATGGTGCATGGCCATGTTCGAAGTGAAGCTGCCGTGCATGCCGAGCATGCCGAGGAACTGGTGGTCAGTGCCTGGGAAGCTACCCAGGCCCATCAGCGTGTTGGTGACCGGCAGGTTCAGCGACTTGGCGATCTCGGTAAGGGCTTCGGAGCCACCGCCGAGGATAACGCCGCCACCGGAGTAGATGATCGGGCGCTTGGCCGCCAAGAGCATTTCGGCTGCTTTGCGGATTTGCCCGGAGTGACCGCGAACAGCCGGGCTGTAGGAGCGCAGCTTGACCTTCTTCGGATAGACGTACTCGAACTTCTCGGCCGGGTTGGTCATATCTTTTGGAATGTCGACCACGACCGGGCCGGGACGGCCGGATTGCGCAAGATAGAAGGCTTTTTTCAGAACTTCGGGAATTTCCGAGGCGTGCTTGACCATGAAGCTGTGCTTCACGATCGGCCGGGAGATACCGATCATGTCGGTTTCCTGGAACGCATCGGTGCCGACCATGGTGCTGGGCACCTGGCCAGACAGGATGACCATCGGGATCGAGTCCATGTAGGCGGTGGCAATGCCGGTGATTGCATTGGTCGCGCCTGGGCCGGAAGTCACCAGTACTACACCGGCCTTGCCGGTGGCACGGGCGTAGCCGTCGGCCATATGGGTCGCAGCCTGTTCGTGGCGGACCAGGATGTGCTGGACTTCCGGTTCCTTGAACAGGGCATCGTAAACATGCAGGAGAGCACCGCCAGGGTACCCGTAGATGTGCTTAACGCCTTCGTCACGCAAGAAGCGGACGACCATCTCAGCGCCAGATAAAAGCTCCACGTTGTTCACCTCTAAAACGCCAGAATACCGCCCACACGGGCGGGTCTTAATAGGTTTACTGCCAAGCAGAGCATGAGCGAACGTCAGCACTGACTGAGCAAGTATTGGGAGCGCCCCAGAGTGTTGCGGGGTCTTCCCACCCAGCGCGAGGTAACGCGTTGCGGGGTGTTACGAGTCGGCGCGGGTGTGCGCCTCATGATCTGCTTAGCGGGTCTGCTTCTGGCAGTCCCTCGACAGCGGAAACTGGATTCTTCTGATTCGCCGCCCGCAAGTCAAGAAAAATTATTGCCAATTTTTCCTCAGGATGAATCCCTGCCACCAATAAAAAAGTCGCCAGCAGCAGGAAAAATAACTTTTCCACAAAAAAGGGCCACAATCTGCGGCCCTAATGGGAAAAAGAGAAGAAATCAGGCGGAAGGGCTGATCAATTGGTCGAACGCTGCCAGAAGACGCCGCAACTCACGGCTTTCTTCCGGGCGGGAGGCGAACACTGTCTCGGCCATGACCAGGATGCCCGACGCGTTGGGCAGCGGCTGGCCATGTTCGAGAATCAGTTTCATGCGTGGCAGGAAGATCCATTGCAGCCACTGCTCGAAGCTCAGGCTGTCGACAGCGAACGGCACCACACTGGCCAACGCCTCGGCGCTAGGAGGATGCTCATCCCACCAGCCCTGGACCTTGAGCTCCTGTTCGATCAGCAACAACTGGTCAGCGATGTCGAGGATGCGCTGCTCCATCACGAGCTGGTCCGCGCTTTCTGACGGGCCAGGGCTGCCCCTGCGCTATCTCCCTGCTTTTCGCGAGCTTGGGCAATGATGTTCCACAAGCCAGCCTGCAGATCGGGGCGACCATTGGCATAGGTCAAGGCGCGGCGCGCCACCTGCTCGGATTGCGCGGCATCGCCTTGGGCCAGACGCACCTGGGCCAGGCGGTACAGCACCTGCGGCTCGCGCGGGGCGATACGCTGGGCGCGCTCGAGGCTGGAGGCCGCGCCGTTGTAGTCGCCGCTGCCCTGCTGCTGCTGGGCGGTGGTCAGCAGTGCAAGCACAGGGCCATCGAGCTGTTCGTCGGCAGACAACCCGCCACCGCCCGCGTTGCCACGCGGAATGCCGGTCGGCGCGGTGCTGGCAGGCGCGCTGCTCATCGAGGCGATATCGAACGGCTCGTCACCGGCCGGGTTCGGGTTGGTGGTGATCGGGCCGCTGCTGACCGGGCTCGGCGTGATCGGGCCGGTGCTCAGCGCTGGTGCGCCGGTCTGCGCTGGGAAGGACTGGATCGGCGCACCACCGGCACCTTGCGGGATCATCACGGTCACGCCGGAGTCTTCCGGTAGCGATTGCGCCTCGGACGTGCCGCCGCTGGTCGGGTAGACCGCCGTGCGGTTGGCCGACACCCGCTCGCTGTTGGACACCCGGGTGCTCGAGTCGACCACCGGAATGGAACCACGCGGAACGCTGGAGCAGCCGTGCAGCAAGGCCAGCGTAGTCAAGGCAGGAAACCACCACTTGTTCACTTCACACCCTCTTCAAATACAGGTCGCGCTCAATTCATCCAGCCCTTGACCCAGTCCATGACCGATTCGGCCGGGTTCTGCTGGCCGTCACAGGCGACGCCAGCGGGCGGTTCGCTACCACGAATATACGGCATCTGCACGGCTCCCGGACAGCTACCGTCGGACCCTTGACCGCTGTACGGATCGATCCACGACTGCACCACGTTGTCGGGCTGCGGCATGTCCAGCGGCAGGGGGTCGGCCTTGCGCATGAAGCTGGTCCACACCTGCAAGGCACCGGTGGCGCCGGTGAACGGGGTCTTGCCATTGTCGTCGCGGCCCAGCCATACCACGGCCAACAGGTCTTGGCTGAAGCCAGAGAACCAGCTGTCGCGCGAGTCGTTACTGGTACCGGTCTTGCCCGCCAGGGTCAGCGAGCTGGGCAGTACGCTGTAGACAGAGCGTCCGGTACCTTCGCGCATTACCCGCTGCATGGCGTTCTGCACCAGGAAGATCGCGCCGGGGTCGAAGGTCTGCTGGATCTGGAACGGGTAGCGCTTGAGCGGCTCGCCTTCTGCGGTGAGCACGCTGCGGATGCCACGCATCGGCGTATTGAAGCCGCCGTTGGCGATGGTCTGGTACATGGTCGCGACCTGCATCGGCGACATGCCACCGGCGCCCAGCAGCATCGACGGAAACGCCGGCCAGTCGACCTGCACACCCAGTCGGCCGATGGTCTTGATGACATTGGGCACGCCGACTTCCAGGCCGACCTTGGCGGTCGACAGGTTGTAGGAGTTGGCCAACCCTTGGTACAGGTAGATGGTGCCGTGGGGGCGGCGGTCGTAGTTCTGCGGACGCCAGACCTGGCCATCGGCGCCCTTGATCGAGAATGGCTCGTCCTGGACCCAGCTGGTCAGGGTGTACTGGCTCGGTTTTTCCAGCGCAGTCAGGTACACCGCCGGTTTGACCAGCGAGCCGATCGGCCGCACCGCATCGATCGCCCGGTTGAACCCGGCAAAGCCAGACTGGCGGCTGCCGATCAACGCCTGTACCTCGCCGGTTTCAGGGTTGGTTACCACCATTGCCGACTCAACCTCGTCAGCCCCCTTACGGCCCGCCAGGCGCTTGAAGGTCTCGCTCATGGCGGTCTCGGCCTTCATCTGCAGGATCGGGTCGAAACTGGTGAAGATTCGCAGGCCTTCTTCGGTAAGGTCTTCGTCGCGGTAGTCCTGGCGCAGTTGGCGCTTGACCAGGTCGAGGAAAGCCGGGAACGAGCTGTCCGCCAGGCTGCCGCGCTTGGTCACGCCCAGTGGCATCTTCTTCGCCGCGTCGACCACTTCCTGGCTGGCCACGCCCTGCTCGGCGAGCAGGTCCAGTACCAGGTTGCGCCGCTGCAGCGCACGCTCAGGGGAGCGCCGCGGGTTGTAGTACGAAGGCCCCTTGACCATGCCGACCAGCAAGGCGATCTGGTGCAGCTTGAGCTCGGCCAGCGGCTGGCTGAAGAAGAACTGGCTGGCCAGGCCGAAGCCGTGCACTGCGCGCTGGCCATCCTGGCCGACGAACACTTCGTTCAGGTAAGCCTCGAGGATTTCGCGCTTGTCGTAGTGCATTTCCAGCAGCACGGCCATCATGGCTTCGGTCAGCTTGCGGCTGAGGCTGCGCTCGTTGGTCAGGTAGAAGTTCTTCACCAACTGTTGGGTCAGGGTACTGCCGCCTTGGCGCATGGCGCCGGCGGAGGTGTTGACCCAGACCGCCCGGGCAATCGACTTGGGCGAGACGCCGAAGTGGTTGTAGAACTCGCGGTCCTCGGTGGCGATCAGGGTTTCCAGGAGATATGGCGGCACCTGGTCGATGTTGATCAGGATGCGGTCTTCGAGGTTCTTCGGGTAGATACCGCCGATCATCAGCGGCTCGAGGCGCACCACATCGAGCTTGCCACCGTTGGCGCCGGAAAGGCCGGCCACATAATCGCCGGAGAAACGCACACGCACGAACTGCGCGGGCTCCAGGCCTTCATAGAACTGGAAACCGCGGGTGTTGAGGTCGACATTGTTGCCATTGACCGCCGCCGCGCCCGGGCCATTGGCCGCGCTCTCGCGACGATAGCCCAGGGCATCGAGCTCGGTGAGGAAGTCGTTCTTGCTCAGTTTCTGGCCGACGAACAGCTCCAGGGGCCGGGCATACACCTTGGCCGGGATGGTCCAGCGCTTGCCGGAGAATTTCTCCTGGACAATGGCATCGAGGTAGATCGCGAAACCTGCGACCAGTACCAGGCCAACCAGGCTGAGCTTGAGCGCCCAGCCAAGCCAGGTGCGGGCTCGGCCGTTCGGGCGCTTCTTCGAGGGGGTGCGGGAATTTCGGGTTCGAGTCATGGCGGCGGATTATACGCACTTTGCAAAGGCAGGGGACGCCCCAGCGGTAGGCAGGGACGGCTCCATTGACCATAATGGTGGCTTTGAATTCCCTGACCCTCGGAAGGAATCTTCGTGAGCCAAGCCCTGATAAGCGCACTGCAGAACGCTGCCCTCTACCCCCACCCTGTTGAGGGCTTCAAGCTCATCGAGACACACATCTCCTGGGTCCTGCTCACTGGTGAATACGCCTACAAGATCAAGAAGCCGATGAACTTCGGTTTCCTCGATTTCACCGCGCTGGATCAGCGCGAGCATTTCTGTAACGAAGAGTTGCGCCTGAATCAGCGCCTGACCGAAGGCCTGTACCTGGAAGTATTGCCGATTACCGGCAGCGCTGAGGCCCCAGTGATCGGCGGCGAAGGCGAGCCGATCGAGTTCGCTCTGAAAATGCGCCAGTTCCCACAGGGCCAGATGCTCAACACCTTGCAGGCCAATGGTGAGCTGAACGCCAGCCATATCGACCAGATGGCCCGGCAGATCGCCGAATTCCACCTGCAAGCGCCGAAAGTGCCGGTGGAACACCCCCTGGGTACTCCCAAGAGCGTGATGGAGCCAGTAGAGCAGAACTTCGAGCAGATCCGCCCGTTCCTCACCGACAAGGCCGACCTGCAACAGCTGGACAGCCTGCAAGCCTGGGCGCGCAGCAGCTTCGAGCGCCTGCACGGACTGCTCGAAGCGCGCAAGGCCAAGGGTTTCATCCGTGAATGCCATGGCGATATCCACCTGGGCAACGCCACGCTGATCGACGGCAAAGTGGTGATTTTCGACTGCATCGAGTTCAACGAGCCGTTCCGCTTCACCGACGTCTACGCCGACACCGCCTTCCTGGCCATGGACCTGGAAGACCGCGGCCTCAAATGCCTGGCGCGACGTTTCATCAGCCAGTACCTGGAGCTGACCGGCGACTACGACGGCCTCGAACTGCTGAACTTCTACAAAGCCTACCGCGCCCTGGTGCGCGCCAAGGTCGCCCTGTTCAGCCTGGCACCGGACGCCGACGGCGTGCAGCGCGCCACCACCCTGCGCACCTACCGCAACTACGCCAACCTGGCGGAAAGCTACAGCGCCATTCCGTCTCGCCTGCTGGCGATTACCCATGGTGTCTCGGCCGTAGGCAAAAGCCATGTCGCCATGCGCCTGGTGGAGGCGCTGGGCGCGGTTCGCGTACGTTCGGACGTGGAGCGCAAGCGCCTGTTCGGCGAGCAGCAGCAACAGGACGTCGGCCAAGTGCAAGGCGGCATCTACGATAAAGACGCCAGTGTTGCCACCTACCAGCGCCTGCACGAACTGGCAAAGACCATCCTGCGCGCCGGCCTGCCGGTAGTGCTGGATGCCACCTACCTCAAGCACCAGCAGCGCATGGCTGCGGCAGAGGTTGCCAGCGAAACTGGCGTGCCGTTCCTGATCCTCGACTGCCAGGCCCCCGACGCAGTCATTGCCAGTTGGCTGGAGCAACGCCAGGTGGAGAACGTCGACCCCTCCGACGCCACCCTGGAAGTGATCAAAGCGCAACAGGCCAGCCGCGACCCGCTGGTCGACGAGGAACTGCCCCACAGCAAGCGCGTGAACACCCATGAAAGCACCAGCACGGACCAGCTGATCGAGCAAATCCGCCAGCGCCTGCCGGGCCTGTAAGCGCCAAGGCGTGAAACAGTCCACAGTTCACGCATGAAGACCGGCGCCCCTCAGGTGATGTCATTACAATATCATCACACCCCTTGAGGAGGCGCCGTCATGAACCAGCCCAGGCAACTGGACAATGCCCTGTACACCCTGGTGCGCGAGGAAAAGATCGCCGCCTTCAACCGCGAGCGCCCCGCTGAAGGGCCTATCGACTTCCGGGGTGGCGATTTTCGTGGGTTGGACCTGCGCAGCCTCGATATACGCGGTATCGACTTCACCGACGCCTACTTCCGTGCCGCCGACCTGCGCGGCCTGGACCTGCGTGAGAACGGCCTGGAAGGCGCCAGCATCTCCCATGCGCAGATCTCCGGAACGTATTTCCCAAGCCAATTGAGTGCCGACGAAATTCTGATGTCGGCGAAGTTCGGCACGCGCATGCGTTACCGGCCGGCATAACCTGGCCAGTGAACCAGGGCTGCCGTGCAGCCCTGCAAGGCCCAGGCACCTCGACATCCTGTCGGCCCAGGTGGCAAAAGGCCGCGTATTTACCAACCCCCGCTACACTCCTCTCTGACCTGCTCGCGATTTATCCACAGACCCGTTCAGCCATCGCAAGGAGGCTTGATGAACGATGAATTGCAGCACCTGAAAAACCTTGGCAAGACCTCCGCGCAATGGCTGCATGCCGCCGGCATTCACAGTGCCTCGGACCTTCGCCGCCTGGGCGCTGTTGGCGCTTACCAGGCAGTAAAGACGCGGGGCTTTCGCGCATCGAAGGTACTGCTCTATGCCATAGAGGGTGCGCTGCTGGACATGCATTGGAACGATTTACCGGCCGAGCGCAAGGAAGCGCTCAACCAGCAATTGGACGCCAAGACCCCCCTGCAAAAAAAACCTGAATAAATGGAGAAAGGGTATTGACGCCGAAATGAGAATCGTTATGATTATCACAACTGGTCGCGAGACTGGTTGGATAAGCTGAAAGCTCCCTGGTTCGGACTCTCAGATTATCTCCTCATCAGGCTAATCACGGTTATTGACCCGGCAATTTGCCGGGTCTTTTTTTGCCCGCGCGCCGCGCTTTGGCGGCCTTTATCTTTTCAATTGCGCAGGCCAGCGCAGTAATCCTGCTCCGGCAGCGCCGCGGTGTACCAGACATAGTCGGCAGCACCCGGCTCGACGACCTCCCCAACCTCGACCAACAGCAGCACCTTGCTCGCCCCTTTCGCCCCCAGGTCGGCCAAATGCAGCGGTACGCCAAGGTCCTTGCGTGCATGGTAGCTACCGGCAATCAGCAGCGCAGGTTGCGCCGTCGCCAGCAGCCGCTCTGCCATACGCCTGTCACGCTGCTGCTGGATCGCCAGCATCGCGGGGAGTTGGCTTTCCGGCAGCAGCCCACAATGGCCTGCACGTACATCCTCGAGCAAAGCAGCCTTCACCGCTGGAGCGTTCGACTGCGCGCCGGCCAGCACCGGCTGCTCGCGGTAAACCTTGCGAACTTCGGCTTTTGACAGGTCGGCGGCCAGCAAGGGAAGTTGATGGGTCAACGCGTACTGCACGATCGGCCCATAGCTTTGCCAGCTCCAACCCTCTTGCCAGTCCAAGGCCTTTGGCAGGTCTTCAGGTAGCGTGGGCTGAGCCTTGATGGCATCTACCCGCGGCTGTTGCTCTGACTGCAACATCTCCAGCAGCAGACTGCCCTGGGGGCGCTGGGTTTGCAGGGCGCGCAACAGCCACAGCTCAAGGCGGTGGTGATCGGGGTTGTCGTGTTTTTCGCCAACCAGCACCCGTGGGGCGTCGGCCAGGGCCTGCACCAGCTGTAACGGTGTCAGGGTGCGGCCATTGGCCAATTCGCGAATCTGCCCCAGTGTCGCCTCGCTGCGCCCTTCGCTGCTCTGCCAGGCTGGCAATGCGGGCAGCTCGGCCTGATACACCTGGCAGCCAACCAACAGCGCCACGATCGAAAGACTGCAGATGAACCGATGACGCATTACGAGCTCCTAGCGAGTGATGATCAGCGGGTGGCCACGCTCCGGATGGTCTTGCACCAACACGTCGATGCCGAACACGGCCTTTAGTGCAGCAGGGGTAAGCACCTGGTGCGGTGCGTCCAATGCATGGCAGCGGCCCTGCTCGAGCAAGAGGATCTCATCACAGTAGCGCGCAGCCAGGTTCAGGTCATGCAGGATCACCAGCACCGCAGCGCCGCGGTCGGCGAAACTGCGCACGGCTTGCAGGGTGGTGTGCTGGTGCAAGGGGTCGAGCATGGAGGTAGGCTCGTCCAGCAGCAAGGTCGCGCCCTCCTCGCCCGGCCACAGCTGGGCAAGGACCCGGGCCAGGTGCACCCGTTGCCGTTCGCCGCCAGACAACGCCAGGTAGCTACGCTCGACCAGGTGCCAGGCATCTGCCGCACGCAAAGCTGCCTCGACAATTTCCTGGTCACGTTGCCGCCCGCTGCCATGGGGCAGGCGCCCCATGCCCACCACCTCTGCAACGCGAAAAGCGAAGCCCAGGCTGGAAACCTGGGGCAGCACCGCCAGCCGTTGCGCGCGATCTGCACCGGGCCAATCGGCCAGTGCCCGCCCATGCAGTAGTACCTGCCCCTGGTTCGGCGCCAGCTCACCGCTCAACACGCCCAGCAGGCTGCTCTTGCCAGCACCATTGGGGCCGAGCACACCCAGCAGGCGCCCCGGCTTCACGCTCAGGTGCAGGTCATGCAAAACCTGGTTGCTGCCACGCTTGAGGTGCAGCCCTTGGACTTCGAGCATCAGGCGCCCCTCCGAACCAGCAGGAACAAGAAGAACGGCGCGCCGATGAAGGCCGTGACGATGCCGATTGGCAGCTCGGCCGGCGCCAGCGCAAGCCGCGCGATCAGGTCGGCGAACAGCAGCAGCGAACCGCCCGCCAGCAACGAGGCAGGCAACAGCACGCGGTGATCCGGCCCTACCAGCAAACGCACCAGGTGCGGCACCACCAGGCCGATGAAGCCGATCAACCCTGCCGCAGCCACCGCAGCGCCTACACCCAGCGCAGTGCAGAACACCAGTTCGCGCTTGAGCGACTCAACCTCGACGCCCAGGTGGCGCGCTTCCGATTCGCCCAGCAACAGCGCATTCAACGCTTGTGCACGACGCGGCAGCCAAAAGGCCACCGCCAGCGCCACCAGCAACAGCGGCCACAGGCGTTCATAGCTGGCGCCATTGAGGCTGCCCATGTTCCAGAACGTCAGGGTGCGCAAGGTGGCGTCATCGGCCAGGTAGGTGAACAGGCCTACCGCCGAGCCGCCGAGGGCGGTCATGGCGATACCGGCAAGCAGCATGGTGGCCACGTCGGTACGCCCCTCCCGTCGCCCCAGGCGGTAGACCAACGCTGTCACACCCAGGCCACCAACGAATGCACAGAACGACAACAGGTAAGGCGCGAACCACTCCGGGATGCCCCCCAGCCAACTACCGCCAACAATCGCCAGCGCGGCACCGAACGCCGCACCGCTGGCCACGCCCACCAGCCCAGGGTCGGCCAGCGGGTTGCGGAACAGCCCCTGCATCGCCACGCCCGATAACGCCAGCACTGCACCAACCGCCAAGCCCAGCAGGGTACGTGGCAGGCGAATTTGCCCAAGGATCAGCTCGGCCTGGGCGAGCCCTTCGCCGGATAGCGGCACCCCCAGCAACCTCAAACCGGCGCGCAGTGTGTCGAGCAGTGGCAGGCTGACCGGCCCCAGGGCCAGGGACAACCAGACCGCCAGCAGGCAGGTGAGCGTCAGGCCGATGAACAGCGTGCGCGGCTGAACCCTTGGCGTCATTGTGTGAGGCTGGCCTTGGCCGCAGGGTAGAACGCCCCTGCCAGTTCACGCAGGGTGGCCGGCAACCGAGGGCCGAGGCCGCCTACCAGCAAGGTAGGGTCGAGGGACACCAGACGCTTGTCACGCACCGCCCGGGAGGCGGCCAGCGCCGGGTTTTCCTTGAGCAGTGCTTGCAGGGCCTGCTCACCGTCGAGCGCCCGGTCGGAGAACACCACGACATCCGGGTCCAGCGCCGCCAGGGCCTCGGTGGAGAAGTTCTTGTAGCCCTGGTGCTCGGCCAGATTACGCGCGCCGGCCTGGCGCAGCAGCCAGTCGCCCGACGTACCGCTACCGGCAATCAGCGGTTTGGCGCCAGCATGGCCGACCAGCAGCAATACCCCCGGTGCCTTCTGGCCTGTCTGGGCCTGCTTGACCGCAGCCTGCAACTGATCGAGCTGCTGGTGATAACTGGCCGCCAGCTCGCTGGCTTTCTGCTCGGCGCCCAGCAGGCTGCCCAACTGCTTGAGGTTCTGGTCGACCGCCGCGAGATCGGCCTGGCTGGAGAACAACTCGACACGCACCCCGGCGTTGCGAATTTGTGCCAGCACCGGCGGTGGGCCCATCTCCTCGGTGCCCACCAGTACGTCCGGGCGCAGGCTGAGAATGCCTTCGGCCGAGAGCTGGCGCTGGTAGCCGATGCTTGGCAGGGTCTTGAGCGATGCCGGGTGCTGGCTGGTGGTATCGACGCCCACCAACCGCGCCTCGCCGCCCAGGGCGCTGACCCATTCGCTCAGCGCGCCTCCGGCGCTGACCCAGCGTTGCGGCAGCTCAGCGGCCAGGGCGGAGGTAGAAAGGGCAAGCGCGGCACACAAGGCGGCCAGGGCAGCAGGACGGCGCATCATCGGGTTCCTTTGCAAAAGGCGGGCGGGCGCCTTGTGGCGCCCGGCAGAACTGCGCACCATGGCAGGGCTGGCGCAGCGGATGCGGGCAATTTGATAATTATTCGCATTGAAGCGTCAAGCTACCTTACGTATCAAGAGTCATACCTGTAATGCACTTGCTCTGTTCTTCCACCGCCCTGCCCGAGGGCCACAGCCGCGCTTTCAGCGTAGCCGGTGAAAAGCTGCTGGGCGTACGCCGCCAGGGCCGGGTGTACGTTTATCGCAACCGCTGCCCGCACCGGGGTATTCCATTGAATGACGCCACAGAACACTTTCTCGACGACAGCGCCAGCCTGATCCACTGCGCGCACCATGGTGCCTTGTTCCTGATCGAGTCCGGCGAATGCGTGGCGGGGCCCTGTGAGGGCGAGGCGTTGCAAGCACTGGGCTGCGTGGAAGACAGCCAGGGCATCTGGCTCAAGGGTTGAGCAGCACCGGCAATGGCCGGTCGATGACGATACCTTCCGCGTCCAGGCGAGTGCCGTAGGCCAGCACCTCTACCCCGTCCGCTACTGCAGCGCGCAAGGCCTGGGCATAGGCGGCATCGATCTCCTCGGCGGGGCGCACCGCCTCGATGCCCGTGAGGTTCACGCAATACAGCTGCACGGCCCGCACGCCCTGACGGGCCAACGCTGCCAGCTCACGCAGGTGCTTGGCCCCTCGCTGGGTGACGGCATCGGGGAAGGCCGCGACCGCCGAATCGGGGTAACCCAAGGTCACGCTTTTCACCTCGACATAGGCCGGGCCGCTGGCAAACTCCAGGCGAAAATCAATGCGGCTGCGCTCCTCGCCATAAGGCACCTCGCGCTTGAGCGCGGTAAAGCCAGCCAACTCGACGATACACCCCTCGCGCAGCGCCTCCTCCACCAGCGCATTGGCCCGTCCGGTGTTGATGCACGCCAGCCTGGCCTGCGGGGTCTCGCTGATTTCCCAGGTGCCGGGCAGCTTGCGCTTGGGGTCGTTGGAGCGGCTGAACCACACCTGGCCACCTTCGCGCATGCAATTGAGCATCGAGCCCGTGTTGGGGCAATGGATGGTCAGCTGCTCGCCGCTGGCCAGCTCGATATCGGCCAGGAAGCGTTTGTAGCGGCGCAGCAGGCGCCCCTGTTCGAGTGGAGGATGAAAACGCATCAGCCTTGCCAGCTCCGCAGGCCCCGGGCGATGCGCTGCACCGCTTCTTCCAGGCGCGGCAGGCTCTGGGTGTAGGCGAAGCGCACGTGGTGGCTGGCCTGGTAGCGGCCGAAGTCCAGGCCCGGGGTGAAGGCCAGGTGCTCGGTTTCGAGGAAGTGCCGGCAGAAGGCGAAGGCATCGCCACCGAAGGCGCTGATGTCGGCATATAGATAGAAGGCGCCCTGGGGCTCGACGGCGATGTTGAAACCCAGTTCGCGCAGCGCAGGCAGCAGGTAGTCGCGACGGCGGGCGAACTCTGCCCGGCGCTCTTCGAGGATCGCCAGGGTACGCGGCTCGAAACAGGCCAATGCGGCGTGCTGGGCCATGCTAGGGGCGCTGATGTAGAGGTTCTGCGCCAGTTTTTCGAGGTCTGCGACCGAATCGGGTGGTGCGACCAGCCAACCGAGGCGCCAGCCGGTCATGCCGAAATACTTGGAAAAACTATTCAGGACGAAGGCGTTGTCGTCCACTTCCAGCACACTGGGCGCATCCATCCCGTAGGTCAGGCCATGGTAGATCTCGTCGACCACCAGGTGCCCCTGGCGCTCGCGAGTGGCCTGGGACAGGCCGGCCAGGGCCTCGCGATCGAGCACCGTGCCGGTAGGGTTGGCGGGCGAAGCGACCAGCGCTCCGACGGTGTCCTTGTCCCAGTAGCGCTCCACCAGGTCGGGGGTCAGTTGGTAATTGACCTCCGGCCCTACCGGCACCAGCTGCGCACCACCTTCGACTAAGCGCAGGAAATGGCGGTTGCAGGGGTAGCCTGGGTCGGCGAGCAACCAGTGCTTGCCAGGGTCTACCAGCAGGCTGCTGGCCAGCAGCAGCGCACCGGAGCCGCCGGGAGTGACGAGGATGCGCTCAGGGTCGACCGACACGCCATAACGCTGACCATAGAAGCCAGCGATTGCCTCACGCAGCGCAGGCAGGCCACGGGCAGCGGTGTAGCGGGTGTGGCCCGCCGCCAGCGCGGCCTGCCCGGCCTCGACGATGGGTGCGGCGGTGGTGAAGTCCGGCTCGCCGATCTCCAGGTGGATCACGTCATGGCCGGCGGCCTGCAACTCGTTGGCTCGGCCCAGCAGCGCCATGACGTGGAAGGGTTCGATGGCGCGGCTACGCGCACTGTGGGAGTGGGCCATGACCTTCTCTCAATTGGGTCTAAACTGGTGATTCTACCGTTGGGAAACACCGAACGTGCGACTTCGCCTGCTGTCAATACCTGGCATAGGCCGGGGTAGCGCACCCCCGAGCTATCTGGTAAGTTCGGCGGCTCGCAGTCGCAGGGCCGGCGGTCGCCGGAGATGGAGCATCCTGCGCATTGGATCAGATGAGTGAGAGGCGGTCTATTCATGTCCACCGTAGAAAAGCAAAAAACCGGTCAGACCATGTACGGTGTCGAGCCTTATAAGGAAACCAAGGGCGAAGAGTACATGGGCGAGCCCATGCGCAAACACTTCACCAAGCTTCTCGGTGCCTGGAAACTCGAACTGATGAACAGTGTCGACCAGACCGTAACCCATATGAAGGACGAGGCAGCCAACTTCCCGGACCCTGCGGACCGCGCAAGCCAGGAAGAAGAGTTTGCCCTCGAACTGCGCAACCGCGACCGTGAACGCAAGCTGATCAAGAAGATCGACAAGACCTTGCAGAAGATTCAGGACGAAGAATACGGCTGGTGTGATTCCTGTGGCATCGAGATCGGCTTGCGCCGCCTGGAAGCCCGCCCAACCGCCGACCTGTGCTTCGACTGCAAGGAAATCGCGGAGAAAAAGGAAAAGACGGTCGGCAAAGGCTGATCTCTCTTCCACACGAACGGGGCGCATCATGCGCCCCGTTGCATTTACAGACCCAGCAGAACCCATGAAAGACGCACCCTACATCGGGCGCTTCGCCCCCACGCCCAGCGGCTTCCTGCACTTCGGCTCACTGGTGGCCGCTCTCGCCTCCTGGCTCGATGCCCGCGCCGTGAACGGTCGTTGGCTGTTGCGCATCGAAGACACCGATCCGCCCCGCGAAATGCCCGGTGCCCGCGACGCCATCCTCACGAGCCTGGAACGCTACGGCCTGGAATGGGACGGCGAAGTGGTGTGCCAAAGCCAGCGCCATGACGCCTACGCCGAGGTGGTCGAGCGTCTGTTCAACATGGGGCTGGCCTACGCCTGCACCTGCTCGCGCAAGCAGTTGGAAGGCTATGGCGGCATTTACCCAGGGCATTGCCGCAACCGACTGCATGCCCGCGAGGACGCCGCCATCCGCCTGCGCGTACCCGAGCTGACCTATCGCTTCAGCGACCGGGTGCAAGGCGAGTTCCAGCAGCACCTGGGCCGCGAGGTGGGTGACTTCGTCATCCAGCGCCGCGACGGCCTGTATGCCTATCAACTGGCAGTAGTACTGGACGACGCCTGGCAGGGGGTCACCGACATCGTGCGCGGCGCCGACCTGCTGGACAACACCCCGCGCCAGTTGTACCTGCAAGAGTTGCTGGGCTTTTCGCAACCGCGCTACCTGCACATTCCGCTGATCGTGCAGCCGGACGGGCACAAGCTGGGCAAGTCGTATCGCTCGCCGCCGCTCGATATCCAGCAGGCGACGCCACTGCTGTTGAGGGCTCTGCGGGCGCTGGGCCAGGACACCGACCCAATGTTGGAAGGCGCTACACCGGCCGAGGTGCTAGCGGTGGCGCGCCAGCAATGGAAGCCGGAGCGCATTGCGCAGCAGATGACCGTGCCGGAGGCCACGCTACAGTGAGCCTGCACCGGCACAGAGCCACCTAGAAAATCAAAAGCCCAGCAAATTCAAACCCTTGGCGAACACCACCGAATCCCGCTAGCATCGCCACCGGCATTTGCGCCAATAATAACGACAAGCCCGCAGCGCCCAACCCTTTGAGGCCCGCATGTATATCTATCGTTTGGTCCTGCTTCTGGTCGTGGGGATCTACCTGTTCTCCCCGGCCATCATGGACTGGTGGATCGAACCGACCGGCGCCTGGTACCGCCCGTACCTGCTCTGGCTGATCCTGATCGTCGTCACCTTCATCCTGCAGAGCCAACGAGATGCCGATGAGCTTTAGCCTGACCCAGATGATCCTGATCAGCGCCGCCTACCTGCTGGTGCTGTTCGGCGTGGCCTGGGTCAGCGAACGCGGGCTGATCCCGCGCTCGATCATCCGCCACCCACTCACCTACACCCTGTCCCTTGGCGTCTACGCCAGCGCCTGGGCTTTCTATGGTTCGGTGGGCCTGGCCTACCAGTACGGTTATGGCTTCCTGGCCTGCTACCTGGGGGTTTCCGGGGCGTTCCTGCTGGCGCCGGTGCTGCTGTACCCGATCCTGAAGATCACCCGCACCTACCAGCTCTCGTCCCTGGCTGACCTGCTGGCGTTTCGTTTTCGCAGCACCTGGGCCGGCGCGCTGACCACCATCTTCATGCTGATCGGCGTGCTGCCGCTGCTGGCCCTGCAGATACAGGCCGTGGCCGACTCCATCAGCATCCTCACCGGCGAGCCGGTCAAGGCGCGGGTGGCGCTGGCGTTCTGCGCGCTGATCATCCTGTTCACCATCTTCTTCGGCTCGCGCCATATCGCCACCCGGGAAAAACACGAAGGGCTGGTGTTCGCCATCGCCTTCGAGTCGGTGATCAAGCTGCTGGCCCTCGGCGGCGTGGGGTTGTACGCGCTGTATGGCGTGTTCGGCGGGCCATACCAGCTGGAGGTGTGGCTGTTGCAGAACCAGACCGCCTTGGCGGCGCTGCACACGCCCTTGCAGGAAGGGCCATGGCGCACACTGTTGCTGGTGTTCTTCGCCTCGGCCATCGTCATGCCGCACATGTACCACATGGCCTTTACCGAGAACCTCAACCCGCGTTCGCTGGTCAGCGCCAGCTGGGGCCTGCCGCTGTTCCTGCTGCTGATGAGCCTGGCGGTGCCCTTGATCCTGTGGGCCGGCCTGCGCCTGGGGGCGAGCACCAACCCGGAATACTTCACCCTGGGCCTGGGGCTCGCCGCCAACAACCAGGCACTGGCATTACTGGCCTATATCGGTGGGCTCGCATCGGCAAGCGGCTTGATCATCGTCACGACCCTGGCGCTTTCGGGCATGGCGCTGAACCACTTGGTACTGCCGCTCTACCAACCGCCGGCGGAAGGCAACATCTACCGTTGGTTGAAATGGACCCGCCGCGCGCTGATCGTGGCCATCATCCTGGCCGGCTTCGCCTTCTACCTGACCCAGATCTACCACCAGAGCCTGGCCAACCTTGGCATCGTCGCCTTCGTCGCGACCTTGCAATTCCTGCCGGGGGTGCTTTCGGTGCTGTACTGGCCGACTGCCAACCGGCGTGGTTTCATCGCTGGGCTGTTGGCCGGCATGCTGGTGTGGACCATCACCATGCTGCTGCCGCTGCTGGGCAACGTGCAGGGCTTCTACATTCCGCTGCTGGACATGATCTATGTGCTGGACGACACCAGCTGGCACATGGCGGCGATCGCCTCGCTGGCGGCCAACGTGCTGCTGTTCACCCTGATTTCGCTGTTCACCAATGCCAGCAGCGAGGAAGTCAGCGCCGCCGAGGCCTGCGCCGTGGACAACGTACGCCGCCCGCAGCGCCGCGAGCTGCACGCGGCCTCGCCCCAGGAATTCGCCACGCAGTTGGCCAAGCCCCTGGGCGCGAAAGCGGCGCAGAAGGAAGTGGAGCAGGCGCTGCGCGACCTCTACCTGCCCTTCGACGAACGCCGCCCCTATGCCCTGCGACGCTTGCGCGACCGCATCGAAGCCAACCTGTCCGGGCTGATGGGGCCGAGCGTGGCCCAGGACATGGTCGAGACCTTCCTGCCCTACAAGTCGGGCAACGAAAGCTACGTCACCGAAGACATCCACTTCATCGAAAGCCGCCTGGAAGACTACCACTCGCGCCTCACCGGCCTTGCCGCCGAGCTCGATGCCCTGCGCCGCTACCACCGCCAGACCTTGCAGGAACTGCCCATGGGCGTCTGCTCGTTGGCCAAGGACCAAGAGATTTTGATGTGGAACCGGGCCATGGAAGAGCTGACCGGGATCGCTGCCAAGCATGTGGTCGGCTCGCGCCTGGTGAGCATCGCCGAACCTTGGCGCAGCCTGCTGCAAGGCTTCATCAACGTACCCGACGAACACCTGCACAAGCAGCGCCTGGCCCTTGATGGCCAACCGCGCTGGCTCAACCTGCACAAGGCGGCCATCGACGAGCCGCTGGCGCCCGGCAACAGTGGCCTGGTGCTGCTGGTGGAAGACCTCACCGACACCCAGGCCCTGGAAGACAAGCTGGTGCACTCCGAGCGCCTGGCCAGCATCGGGCGCCTGGCGGCGGGGGTGGCCCACGAGATCGGCAACCCGATCACCGGCATCGCGTGCCTGGCGCAGAACCTGCGCGAAGAGCGCGAGGACGATGGCGAGATCACCGAGCTGTCCAGCCAGATCCTCGAGCAGACCAAACGCGTCTCACGCATCGTGCAGTCGCTGATGAGCTTCGCCCACGCCGGCGGCAGCCACCAGAACAGCGAAGAGCCGGTGAACCTGGCCGAAGTGGCGCAGGATGCCATCGGTCTGCTGGCGTTGAACCGGCGCAATTTCGAAGTACAGTTCTTCAACCTTTGCGACCCGGACCACTGGGCCGAGGGTGACCCGCAACGCCTGGCCCAGGTGCTTATCAACCTGCTGTCCAACGCCCGCGATGCCTCGCCGCCCGGCAGTGCCGTGCGCGTACGCAGCGAGGCCAACGAGCACACCGTCGACCTGGTGGTCGAGGATGAAGGCAGTGGAATTCCCAAGAACATCATGGACCGCCTGTTCGAACCCTTCTTCACCACCAAGGACCCTGGCGAGGGAACCGGACTGGGGCTCGCTCTGGTCTATTCCATCGTGGAAGAGCATTATGGGCAAATCACCATCGACAGCCCGGCCGATATCGAACGGCAACGTGGTACCCGGATCCGCGTGACCCTGCCCCGGCATGTCGTAGCGACGTCCCCTGAAATTCGAGACCGTCGAGAGAATTGAATCAATGCCGCATATTCTGATCGTCGAAGACGAAACCATCATCCGTTCGGCCTTGCGCCGCCTGCTGGAACGTAACCAGTACCAGGTCAGCGAAGCCGGCTCGGTGCAGGAAGCCCAGGAACGCTTCAGCATTGCCACCTTCGACCTGATCGTCAGCGACCTGCGCCTGCCTGGCGCCCCCGGCACCGAGCTGATCAAGCTCGGCCAGGGCACCCCGGTGCTGATCATGACCAGCTATGCCAGCCTGCGCTCGGCAGTCGACTCCATGAAAATGGGCGCGGTCGACTACATTGCCAAGCCGTTCGACCATGACGAAATGCTTCAGGCTGTTGCGCGCATCCTGCGCGACCGACAAAACGCCCCCGCAGCGGTGGCCGAACCTCGGGCCAACGGCAAGGCACCCGCCGACAAGGCTGCCAGCAATGCTGCCAACGGCGAAATCGGCATCATCGGTTCGTGCCCGCCCATGCAGGACCTGTACAGCAAGATCCGCAAGGTCGCGCCCACCGACTCCAACGTATTGATCCAGGGCGAGTCCGGCACCGGCAAGGAGTTGGTCGCTCGCGCCCTGCACAACCTGTCGCGCCGGGCCAAGGCACCGATGATCTCGGTGAACTGCGCGGCCATTCCGGAAACGCTGATCGAGTCCGAGCTGTTCGGCCATGAGAAAGGCGCTTTCACCGGCGCCAGCGCTGGCCGTGCCGGCCTGGTCGAGGCGGCCGACGGCGGCACGTTGTTCCTCGACGAGATCGGCGAGCTGCCGCTGGAAGCCCAGGCTCGCCTGCTGCGCGTACTGCAGGAAGGCGAGATCCGCCGGGTCGGCTCGGTACAATCGCAGAAAGTCGATGTGCGCCTGATCGCCGCGACCCACCGCGACCTGAAGAACCTGTCCAAGGCCGGGCAATTCCGTGAAGACCTCTACTACCGCCTGCACGTCATCGCCCTGAAGCTGCCAGCCCTGCGCGAGCGCGGCAGCGATGTGAACGAAATCGCCAACGCCTTCCTCGCGCGCCAAAGCGCGCGTATCGGCCGTGATGACCTGCGCTTCTCCAGCGAAGCCGAACAAGCGATACGCCACTACAGCTGGCCCGGTAACGTGCGTGAACTGGAAAACGCCGTGGAGCGCGCGGTGATCCTCAGTGAAAGCGCGGAAATTTCCGCCGACCTGCTGGGCATCGACATCGAGCTCGGTGACCTTGAAGACGACGACGGCCTGGGCAGCCTGCCGGTGATGACAGGCGCCAGTGCCAATAACGCCAGCCACGAGCCGACCGAAGACCTGTCGCTGGAAGACTACTTCCAGCACTTCGTGCTCGAGCACCAGGACCACATGACCGAGACCGAGCTTGCCCGCAAGCTGGGTGTCAGCCGCAAGTGCCTGTGGGAACGCCGCCAACGCCTGGGCATTCCGCGGCGCAAGAGCAACGCGACCAGCGAGTAAGCTACCTCGAGCCACTGGCGCATTCCAAAATCCTCCGGGATGCGCCAGCCTCGCCATCACCACGCCACCAGGTAACACCCCCGGTTACTGTGAAAAATCTGTTACCTCAGCTTGCAAGACGTAACAGCCACGAGGCGTACGGTAACGAAATTTCTACATTTCCCGCCTAGCCGCTTACCACAAAATCTCTCAAACCATTGATTTTGCTGGACTTATAAAAGTTGGCACGGCACCTGCTATATCTTTCGTACAAGAACAATAACAAGCACGGCAACTCAAAATAAGAACAAGACGAAACGGCTCACGCACAATAAAAACAAGATGGCGGAGGCGAGGCTAACTGATTCTTTTGGAGAGGATGCACGTTTGGGGCTTGCCCCACGACCAGGCAGAGAACAACAAAAACTGCACTAAAAAGCAGCGCCTGAACTGGTTGGATCGCAAGATCAGCATGACATCAGCGACCAAAGCAATCCGTTTGCTGTTCACCCCCAATTGGGGGTGGCTCACAAGGTTTGATTTGTGGGCAGGGCACTCAACAAAAACAAGAAGCCCAACAGAAAAACAATAAGAGCACGCAACGACTTCTTGGGGAGCTTAGGCTCCCCATGTCGTTTCTCCCTCCTGTATCACCCCGCCGCCTACACCATCCCGAGAGTAAATGCTAGAATCCCGCGCCATCATGCGGCCATTCTCCTATTCTTGGCCGAACATTCCTTCAAACAGTGCATCCCATGCTGAAGAAGCTGTTCCAGTCTTTCCGTCCACCCGTCCATGCTCAGCATCACCGGCGTACCACGCCTGAAGTGATCAACAAGAGCCAGCACTCGCTGCAGCGCAGCCAGTTCAGCCGTCACGCCGTGAGCATCGTCGAGCGTTTGCAGGGCGCTGGCTACCAGGCCTACCTGGTCGGCGGCTGCGTGCGCGATCTGCTGCTGGGTATCACTCCCAAGGACTTCGACGTCGCCACCAGCGCCACCCCCGAGCAGGTACGTGCGGAATTCCGCAACGCCCGCATTATCGGGCGCAGGTTCAAGCTGGTGCATATCCACTTTGGTCGCGAGATCATCGAGGTCGCCACGTTCCGGGCCCACCATTCCGAAGAGGACCAAGGTGACGCTCACCGTTCGTCGCACAACGCCGCCGGGCGTATCCTGCGCGACAACGTGTACGGCACCCTCGAGGACGATGCCCAGCGCCGCGACTTCACCATCAACGCCCTGTACTACGACCCGGTTAGCGAGCGCATCCTCGACTATGCCAATGGCGTGCACGACATCCGCAACCGCCTGTTGCGCCTGATCGGCGACCCGACCCACCGCTACCAGGAAGACCCGGTGCGCATGCTGCGGGCCGTGCGTTTCGCCGCCAAGCTGGACTTCGGCATCGAGAAGCACACCGTGCAGCCGATTCGCGAACTGGCCAAGCTGTTGCGGGAAATTCCCCCAGCGCGGCTGTTCGAGGAAAGCCTCAAGCTGTTCCTCTCCGGCCAAGGCGCAATGGCCTTCGAGATGCTGGTGGACCTGAACCTGTTCGAGCCGCTGTTCCCGGCCAGCAGCCAGGCCCTGGAAGAGCGCCCGACCTATACCCATACGCTGATCAGCCAGGCGCTGGCCAACACCGACCTGCGCGTCAAGCAAGGCAAGCCGGTCACCCCGGCCTTCCTGTTCGCCGCCCTGCTCTGGCCAGCCCTGCCGTCGCGCGCGCTGTACCTGCAAAGCCAGGGCGTGCCGCCGATTCCCGCGATGAACGAAGCGGCCCACGACTTGATCGCCGAGCAGTGCCAGCGCATTGCCATTCCCAAGCGCTTCACCCTGCCGATTCGCGAGATCTGGGACATGCAGGAGCGCCTGCCACGGCGCAGCGGCAAGCGCGCCGACCAGTTGCTGGACAACCCACGCTTCCGCGCCGGCTACGACTTCCTGCTGCTGCGTGAGAGCGCTGGCGAGGAAACCGATGACCTCGGCCAATGGTGGACCGACTACCAGGACGCCCATGACAGCGAACGTCGCGACATGATCCGCGAACTGGGCAGCCGTGACGAAGGCGCCAGCAGCGCCCCGCGCAAGCGCAAACGCAGCCCCAGCAAGCGCAAGTCCGGCGGTGACGAGGCCTGGGACTGAGCATGACGGTACGCGCCTACATCGGCCTGGGCAGCAACCTGGATGCCCCGGCCGAACAGCTGCGCAGTGCACTCGAGGCCCTGGGCAACGTCGAGCAGACACAACTGGCCGCCGCCTCGGCCTTCTACACCAGCGACTCGCTGCTGCCCGGCCAGCCACGCTACACCAACGCCGTGGCAGCGCTGGATACCGGCCTTGCGCCACTGGCGCTGCTCGACGCGCTGCAAGCGATCGAGAACGACCAGGGCCGCGAGCGCAAGGAGCGCTGGGGCCCACGCACGCTCGACCTCGACCTGCTGCTGTTCGGCGACCAGGTGATCGACGTGCCACGCCTGAAGGTGCCGCACTACCACATGCACGCTCGCCCCTTCGTTCTTTACCCGCTGGCCGAACTGGTGCCGCAAGGCTTCCACCTGGCCGATGGCCGCAGCCTTGCGCAATTGCTCGAAGCGTGCCCGTTCGTCGGCCTGGAACGCTTGTAAACCGGGCGTTCCAGCCAAGGGTAACGCCAGTAACACCCTGTTAGTAACAATGCGGTAACAGGGTCATTGACTTCCCCCCCCTCGCTCACGACTATAGGCCTCCCGCGGCGCCTGTATGCCGCTTCACACCCATTTAGGCCCGGAAAGCCCTGCGACCCGAACATCACGCTCGATGATGTGGCGCTCCGGAAGATGAATACACGCGTTGTACGCAGCCGTTTTTCACAGCGCCTGAACGAGGATCTTGCTACATGCCTGAAGTAACCCTGACCACCCTGAATAGCCTCAAGGCCAAGGGCGAGAAAATCACCATGCTGACCTGCTATGACGCGACCTTCGCCAAGGTCGCCAGCGAGGCCGGCGTAGAAGTGCTGCTGGTGGGGGATTCCCTGGGAATGGTCCTGCAGGGCCACGACAGCACCCTGCCTGTCACCACCGCCGACATGGCCTACCACACCGCCTGCGTGAAACGCGGCAACCAGGGTGCGTTGATCCTGGCCGACCTGCCGTTCATGGCCCATGCCACCCTCGAGCAAGCCTTCGACAACTGCGCCACGCTGATGCGTGCCGGCGCCCACATGGTCAAGGTCGAAGGCGCAGCCTGGCTGGCCGAGACCATTCGCCTGCTGGCCGACCGTGGCGTGCCGGTGTGCGCGCACATGGGCCTGACGCCGCAGACCGTCAACGTGCTCGGTGGCTACAAAGTACAGGGCCGCCAGGAAGCCCAGGCGCGGCAGATGCGTGCCGATGCCATCGCCCTGGAGCAGGCCGGCGCGGCCATGCTGCTGCTCGAATGCGTGCCCAGCGAGCTGGCGGCGGAAATCACCCAGGCAGTGGGTATTCCGGTAATCGGTATCGGCGCCGGTAGTGCTACCGATGGTCAGGTACTGGTGCTGCACGACATGCTCGGCCTGTCGTTGAGCGGCCGCATGCCGAAGTTCGTGAAGAACTTCATGGAAGGGCAGCCGGATGTGCCAAGCGCCCTGGGCGCCTATGTGAAGGCGGTCAAGGACGTCAGCTTCCCGGCCAGCGAACACGGGTTCAGCGCATGAATACCGTCAAGACCGTGCTCGAACTGCGCGCCGCCGTGGCGCGCGCACGCGGCGAGGGCAAACGCATCGGCTTCGTGCCGACCATGGGTAACCTGCACAGCGGCCACGCCGCGCTGGTGGTCAAGGCCGCCCAGCGCGCCGACTTCGTGGTCGCCAGCATCTTCGTCAACCCACTGCAGTTCGGCGCGGGCGAAGACTTGGACAAATACCCGCGCACCCTCGCGGCGGACCAGGAAAAGCTCCTGGAGGCCGGTTGCCACCTGTTGTTCGCCCCCACAGTCGACGAGATGTACCCCGATGGCATGAGCGTGCAAACCCGCGTCGCCGTGCCGCAACTCTCCGAAGGCCTGTGCGGCGCCAGCCGCCCTGGGCATTTCGAGGGCGTGGCGACCGTGGTCAGCAAGCTGTTCAACATGGTCCAGCCCGACCTTGCCGTGTTCGGCGAGAAGGACTACCAGCAGTTGGCGGTGATCCGCGCCATGGTGCGCGACCTGAACATGCCGATCCAGATTATCGGTGAGCCCACAGTGCGCGCCGAGGACGGCCTGGCGCTGTCCTCGCGCAACGGCTACCTGAGCGCCGAGCAGCGTGCTACGGCACCGGTGCTGTATCGCGTGTTGAGCCAACTGGCCGAGGCGCTGCGCCGTGGCCGCCGCGACTACGCAGCGCTGCTCGCCGAGGGCCAGGCGCAACTGGTGGACGCCGGGTTCCGTGCTGACTACCTGGACGTGCGCCACGCCGTGAACCTGCGCCCGGCGCAGGTGGACGACCGTGACCTGGTAATTCTCGGCGCCGCGTACCTGGGCAGCACGCGGTTGATCGACAACCTCTACCTGCACCTGGACCAACCGGCTGCCTGATCACATCGGCCTCATCGCGGAGCACGTCCGCGATGAGGCCGACAGCGTCCTTTCATAAATATTTCCGCCCGCCTCCCCCACCCCCATTCCCGCCGCACAGCCAATGCCTATAATGCAAAATTCTGCAACTGGCAGTGCTTGCCAGTGTCACAGCCTGACATGCCCCAAGGAACCACCCGCAATGGCGTATTACCGTACTCCCCACGATGTGACGGCGCTGCCCGCCTGGCAGGCGCTTGTGCAACACCGCGACGCCATGCAGGGCTTCAGCATGCGCGAAGCCTTCGCCGCCGACGCCAAGCGTTTCGAACAGTTTTCCCTCAGCAGCTGTGGCCTGTTCCTCGACTACTCGAAGAACCTGATCAACGAACAAACCCGTGACTTGCTGGTGGGGCTGGCCAACGAAGTCGGCCTGGCCGAGGCCATCGGGTCGATGTTCAGCGGCGAGATCATCAACGCCTCCGAAGGCCGCCCGGTGCTGCACACCGCGTTGCGTCGCCCGGTCGGCGACAAGCTGAACGTCAATGGCGTCAACGTGATGCCTGAAGTACACAAAGTGCTCAACCAGATCACCGAACTGGTCGGTCGCATCCATGACGGCCTGTGGCGTGGCTACAGCGAAAAGCCGATCACCGACGTGGTGAACATCGGCATCGGCGGCTCGTTCCTTGGCCCCGAGCTGGTCTCCGAGGCGCTGCTGCCTTATGCCCAGCGGGGCGTGCGCTGCCACTACCTGGCGAACATCGACGGCAGCGAGTTCCACGAGCTGTCGGCCAAGCTGCGCGCCGAAACGACCCTGTTCATCGTCTCGTCGAAATCCTTCAACACCCTGGAAACCCTGAAGAACGCCATGGCCGCCCGTACCTGGTACCTGGCCCAGGGCGGCTCGGAGGCCGAGCTGTACCGCCACTTCATCGCGGTGTCGAGCAACAAGGCCGCCGCCGTGGCCTTCGGTATCCGCGAAGAGAACATTTTCCCGATGTGGGACTGGGTAGGTGGGCGTTACTCGCTGTGGTCGGCCATCGGCCTGCCGATCGCCCTGGCCATCGGCACCGCCAACTTCAAGGAGCTGCTGTCGGGCGCCTACACCATGGACCAGCACTTCCAGACAGCGCCGTTCGAGAAGAACATGCCGGTGCTGCTGGCCCTGCTCGGCGTGTGGTACGGCAACTTCTGGGGGGCGCAAGCCCACGCGATCCTGCCGTACGACCACTACCTGCGTAACATCACCAAACACCTGCAACAGCTGGACATGGAGTCCAACGGCAAGAGCGTGCTGACCGACGGCACCCCGGTGAAAACCGATACCGGCCCGGTGATCTGGGGCGGCGTGGGCTGCAACGGCCAACATGCCTACCACCAGTTGCTGCACCAGGGCACCCAGCTGATTCCGGCGGACTTCATCGTGCCGGTGGTCAGCTTCAACCCGGTGGCCGACCACCACCAGTGGCTGTACGCCAACTGCCTGTCGCAGAGCCAGGCGCTGATGCTCGGCAAGACCCGCGAGGAAGCCGAGACCGAGCTGCGTGCCAAGGGCGCGAGCGAGTCGGATATCGAGAAGCTGGCGCCGCACAAGGTCATCCCCGGCAACCGCCCGAGCAACACCCTGGTGGTCGAGCGCATCAGCCCGCGTCGCCTTGGCGCGCTGGTGGCGATGTACGAACACAAGGTGTTCGTGCAAAGCGTGGTGTGGGGCATCAACGCCTTCGACCAGTGGGGCGTGGAACTGGGCAAGGAATTGGGCAAGGGCGTTTACCAGCGCTTGGTGGGCAGCCTGGAAGACAGCGCCGAAGATGGCTCTACCCAGGGCCTGATCAACTACTTCCGCGGCCGCCATCGCGGCTGACTTGAGGTCCATTCGCGGGTAAACCCGCTCCCACAGGCTCTTCACTGCGCGTCAGAGCGGCGCAGAACCTGTGGGAGCGGGTTTACCCGCGAAGCAATCACCGCGTTACCTTTCCAATCTGAACAGCATCAACCGCTACACTGTCCTATCGAATAGCCGTTGCACGTTTCCCGCCTGCGTGCCAGGCCCGCGTGCAGTCCAATGCCCCTACAAGAGCAGGACAACCCGCCATGTTCGATATCAAGAACTACCCCCAAGCCCTGGCCGTCAGCCAAGGCGCCGCCCTTTCCGACGACGAATACCGCCGCCTGTACCGCCAGTCGGTGGACGACCCCGATGTCTTCTGGGCCGAGCAGGCCAAGCGCCTGGACTGGGTCAAGCCCTGGTCCAGCGTGCAGCAATGCGAGCTGAAGACCGGCAAGGCGCGCTGGTTCGACGGCGGCCAGTTGAACGTCAGCTACAACTGCATCGACCGTCACCTGGCCAAGCGTGGCGAGCAGACCGCGCTGCTATGGGAGGGCGACGACCCCAACGACTCCAAGGCCATCAGCTACCGCGAACTGCATCGCCAGGTCTGCCGCCTGGCCAATGCCTTGAAAGCGCGCGGCGTGAGAAAAGGCGACCGGGTGTGCATCTACATGCCGATGATCCCCGAAGCCGCCTACGCCATGCTGGCCTGTACACGTATCGGCGCGATCCATTCGGTGGTGTTCGGCGGCTTCTCGCCCGATGCCCTGCGCGACCGCATCCTCGACGCCGACTGCCGCACCGTGATAACCGCCGATGAAGGCGTACGCGGCGGCAAGCGCATCCCGCTCAAGCAGAACGTCGACAAGGCCCTGGCCAGTTGCCCGAACGTCTCGAGCGTGTTCGTGGTCAAGCGCACCGGCGCCGAGGTGGCCTGGAGCGAAGACCGTGACCTCTGGTACCACGAGGCTACCGACCAGGCTGCCGACGACTGCCCGCCAGAGCCGATGGGTGCCGAAGACCCGCTGTTCATCCTCTACACCTCCGGCAGCACCGGCAAACCCAAGGGCGTGCTGCACACCACCGCCGGCTACCTGTTGCAGGCCACGCTGACGTTCAAGACGGTGTTCGACTACCGCGATGGTGAGGTGTTCTGGTGCACCGCCGACGTCGGCTGGGTCACCGGCCACAGCTACATCCTCTACGGCCCGCTGGCCAATGGCGCGATCTCGGTGATGTTCGAAGGCGTGCCCAATTACCCGGACAGCTCGCGCTTCTGGCAGGTGGTGGACAAGCACAAGGTAAACATCTTCTACACCGCCCCCACCGCCCTGCGCGCCTTGATGCGCGAAGGCTCCGGCCCGTTGCAGGGTACCTCGCGCCAGAGCCTGCGCCTGCTCGGCAGCGTCGGCGAGCCGATCAACCCCGAGGCCTGGGAATGGTACTTCGAGGAAGTGGGGCAAAAGCGCTGCCCCATCGTCGACACCTGGTGGCAGACCGAAACCGGCGGCATCATGCTCACCCCCCTGCCCGGCACCCCGCGCCTCAAGCCCGGCTGCGCCACACAACCGATGTTCGGTGTACAACCGGTGCTGCTGGATGAAAAAGGCAAGCTGATCGAAGGCCCAGGGGCTGGGCTGCTGGCAATCAAGGCGAGCTGGCCGGGGCAGATCCGCAGCGTGTATGGCGACCATCAACGCATGGTCGACACCTACTTCAAACCCATGCCTGGCTACTACTTCACCGGCGACGGCGCGCGCCGCGATGCCGATGGCGACTACTGGATCACCGGGCGTATCGATGACGTGATCAACGTCTCCGGCCACCGCATCGGCACCGCCGAAGTGGAAAGCGCGCTGGTGCTGCACGACAGCGTTGCCGAGGCCGCCGTGGTCGGCTATCCGCACGACCTCAAGGGCCAGGGGGTGTACGCCTTCGTCACGACCATGAACGGGGTGACGCCGGACGATGCGCTCAAGGCCGAGCTGCTGGCCCTGGTGAGCAAGGAAATCGGCAGTTTCGCCAAGCCGGAACTGATCCAGTGGGCGCCGGCACTGCCCAAGACCCGCTCGGGCAAGATCATGCGGCGCATCTTGCGCAAAATCGCCTGCAACGAGCTGGACAACCTGGGCGACACCTCGACCCTCGCCGACCCCAGCGTGGTGCAAGGGCTGATCGACAAACGCCTCAATCAGTAAGGCAATTCAGGGCGACTTTTACCGGTCGTCCTGTTCTTTTAAAAAAGCGCATTGACATATCGGTAAATCTCGATATTATTCACCCCATGGAACTACTAGACATATTCAAGGCGCTCTCGAACCGTACCCGGCTAGAGATCCTCAAAGGCCTTAAAGACCCGGCGAAACACTTTCCTCCCCAGGACGAAGGTGACGTGATGGTCGTAGGGGTTTGCGTCAGCAGCATCCAGGAAGGCGTAGGGCTTTCGCAGTCGACCGTCTCCGACTACCTGGCAACCCTGCAACGCGCAGGCTTGATCGAGGTTCGAAGGATCGGCCAGTGGACCTACTACAAACGCAACGAAGCGGCCATCACGGCGCTTGCGGAGTTGATCGGCAGAGAACTGTAGGTTTTCTGCTTGCACCTTGATATCGAAATTTCTCGATATCCCTTTTTACCGAAACAAAATGGAGGCTTGCCTCCAGAAATGAACCGGCGTTTTTCTACATCACATAAAATCGATATTTCTCGATATTCCTTTTTGACGAAATGAGGTCACACCATGAAAGCGATGATTCTTGAAGCCTTTGGCGCCCCTGAAGTGTTCCAGTACCGCGACGTCCCCAAGCCAACCCCGCAGGCCGGGCAAGTGCTGGTACGGGTATATGCCACCTCGATCAACCCGCTGGACTACCAGGTACGCCGCGGTGACTACGTCGACTACGTACCCCTCCCCGCCATCACTGGCCACGACGTATCCGGCGTGGTCGAAGCCGTCGGCGAAGGTGTGACCGTCTTCGTACCTGGCGATGAAGTCTGGTACACCCCGCAAATCTTCGACGGCCCAGGCAGCTACGCCGAATACCACGTCGCCGCCGAGAGCATCGTCGCGAAGAAGCCAAAAAACCTCACTCACCTGGAAGCGGCAACCCTGACGCTGGTAGGCGGTACCGCCTGGGAAGCGCTGGTTGGACGTGCGGCACTGCGCGTCGGTGAGAGCATCCTGATCCACGGCGGTGCAGGCGGTGTCGGCCACGTCGCGATCCAGGTGGCCAAGGCCATGGGCGCCAAGGTGTTCACCACCGTGCGTGAAGAGAATGCCGAGTTCGTGCGCCAGTTGGGCGCCGATGTGACCATCGACTACGAGAAAGAAGACTACGTCGAGGCCATCCTGCGTGAAACCAACGGTCATGGCGTCGACGTGATCTTCGACACCATCGGCGGCGACGCCCTGACCCGCAGCCCGGACGCCCTGGCACAACTGGGCCGCGTGGTGTCGATCGTCGACATCGCCCAGCCACAGAACTTGATCCAGGCCTGGGGCAAGAACGCCAGCTACCACTTCGTCTTCACCCGCCAGAACCGCGGCAAGCTCGATGAGCTGAGCGCGCTGGTCGAACGTGGCCAACTGCGTCCGCACGTCGGCGCCGTGTACTCGCTGGCCGACCTCGCCGCAGCCCATACCCTCCTGCAGACCCCGAACAATGGCCTGCGCGGGAAAATCGCCATCGCGGTCGTGCCTGAGTCCGAAACCACCCAAGGCTAACAGCCAGCTTCACTGTTGAACTCGAGGATTGCCATGATCTACGAAATTGCCGTGTTGCCCGTTCACAAGGAGCGTATCGACACGTTCAAGCAAGCCTTCGCCGAGGTCGCACCCTTGCTCAGCCGAGCCAAGGGGCACATCAGCCATGTACTCGCTCAAGGGGTGGAAACCCCCGAGCAGTTCAACCTGATCGTGCAGTGGCAATCGCTCGAGGACCACGCCCCACGTTTCGAGGCCAGTGACGACCACCAAACCTTCATGGCCCACCTGGAAACGTATTTTTCCCAGGAGCCGACGGTTTATCATGTCCAAGGGGCCGCTTTCGCCGCCACCAAGGCGGGGCCCTTGAGCCTCAACTTCTAGACGGTCGCCGTGGCGGCCCATATAGGCCGCCATGGAAACCTTACGCCGTCGCATCGAAAACCAGGTCATGAGCCTTACCGGGCTGTCGCTCGGCACACTCGACCTGGAATCGCCCAAGGGCGACCCTGGCCTGTTCGGCCCCGGTAGCGTGAGCTGGCGGGTCCACGGCGATTTCACTAGCATGCTGATCGGCGGTATCAGCGCGCTGATGCTGCAAGTGTTGCACCCCCTCGCCCTGGCCGGGGTGTGGGACCACTCCAACTTCCGCCATGACCTGCTCGGCCGCCTGCGCCGCACCAGCCAGTTCATCTCCGGCACCACCTTCGGCTCGACAGAGAATGCCGAACGGCTGATCGAAAAAGTCCGCACCATCCACCTGAAAGTCGTCGGCACCGCGCCGGATGGCCGCCCCTATGCCGCCAGCGACCCCGACCTGCTGACCTGGGTGCATGTGGCCGAAGTCAGCAGTTTCCTCGCTGCCCACCTGCGCTATCGCAACCCCTACATGAGCCGCGCCGACCAGGACCGCTACTACGACGAGATCGCCCTGATCGCCGAACGCCTTGGCGCGCGTGACGTTCCCCGCTCCTGCCGCCAGGTGCAGGACTACCTGCGACGCATGCGCCCACAACTGCAATGTGACGCCCGTAGCCTGGAGGTAGTAAGCATCCTCCTCGACGCCCCAGCCCCCAGCCGCTTGGCAGAACCGGTCGGAAAACTGATGCTGAACGCCGGCATCGACCTGTTGCCGACCTGGGCCGCCGACATGCTCGACCTGCACATGGGCACCCTGCAGCGAGGCGCAGTACGCCTTGGGGTGGAAGGTGCCGCCCCGGTGCTGCGCTGGGCCATGCGCAATGGTTCGTCACAGCGGGCGAAGCGGCGGATGGACCTGGATTGAGGTGAAAACGCGCGGTGCTTCGGAACCGATTTAACGTGCCATACTCCAAACACCCCTGCTCCAGACAGACGACGCCACAAATGCCCAAAGGATTGACGCGCGCCCTCGGCGCCTTGCTGGCCATCGTGGCCCTGTACAGCCTGATTGGCTTCTTCATTCTTCCTGGCGTCGCCCTGCGTATCGCCAACCAGCAACTGGCGCAGTACGCGACCGTGCCCGCACAGGTGCAACGCATCGAACTCAACCCCTTCAGCCTGGAGCTCACTGTCTGGGGCCTGCAGATCGGCGAACCGGGCAAGGAGCAGGTCGGCTTCGAACGTCTATACGCCAACCTGTCGCTGGACAGCCTGTGGAGCGGCGCCCTGCACCTGGATGCCGTCGAGCTCGACAAGCCTCGCACCGAGCTGCTGTTCGCCAAGGACGGCAGCCTCAACCTCACCCAGCTGTTCAAGCTGCCGCCCAGCGAGCCCAAGCCTGAAGAGCCGCCCAGCGACCCCTTCCCACTGCGCATTGCCAGCATCAAGCTCAGCGACGGCTACCTGCACTTCCAGGACCTGCGCCCCAGTGAGCCGATCGAGTTCCTCTACGACGCGATGAACCTGGAGCTGAAGAACCTCAGTACGCTGCCGGACGACAACGCCGACATGACCCTGGTGGCCAACGGCCCGGAAGGCGGGCGAATCGACTGGAGCGGTACCTTGAGCCTGGCGCCGATCGCCTCCCAAGGCACCCTGAAGGTCACCGACGCCAAGATGAAGCTGTGGTGGCCCTACGTACGCGACGCCGTGCCGCTGGTACTGGAAGACGGCATATTGAGCCTCGATACCCACTACACGCTGAACCTCTCCAAGCAAACCGAGCTGCGCCTGGAGAACACCTCGCTGCGTGTCGCGCCCTTCGCCATCAAAGCGCCGGATGGCCGCCCGTTGGCGCGCCTGGCCAGCCTGGAAGTCAGCGAAACCTCCATCGACCTGGCCAAGCAATTGGTCACCGTGGGCAAAGTGCGCAGCGAGAAGCTGGAAACCTGGGCGGCCCTGGAAAGCGACGGCCAGCTCGACTGGCAGAAACTGTTCGCCAGCCAGCCCGCCAAGGCAACAACGAAAGAGAAAAACGCCCCCGCTGCCGCTGAACCAAGCGCCGAGGAGCAGGCCGCCAAAGAGCCCAGCAAGCCCTGGCAGGTACTGCTCAAGGACGTACAAGCGCGCAACTACATGATCCACCTCGCCGACCGCAGCCAGAAAGAGCCGGTGGCGCTGGACGTCGGCCCGCTCAACCTCGACCTGCAGAACTTCGACAGCCTCAACCAGTCGCCCTTCACCCTCAAACTGGACACCGGGGTAGGCCGCCAAGGCAAGCTACAGGCCGCGGGGCAGGTCAACCTGGCCCCGGTCACCGCCAAGCTGGACATCAGCACCCGCGACATCGACCTGCGCGTGGCACAGGCCTACATCAGCCCGTTCATTCGCCTGGAGCTGCGCAGCGGCATGCTTTCCAGCGACCTCAACGTCGACCTCAAGAGCACCGAGCCGCTGGCCTTCAGCATTGGCGGCAAGGCCCAGGTCAACCAGCTGCATACCCTCGATACCATCAAGGACCGCGACTTCGTCAAATGGCAGCAGGTGAACGTCGATGGGCTGTCCTACGTGCATGGCGATGCCCTGTCGATCGACAAGGTCACCCTGCAACAGCCCTATGCACGCTTCATCATCAACGAAGACCGCACCACCAATGTCGATGACCTGCTGATCCCGCAACCCGCCGAGGCACCGGCCAGCGGCCAGGCCAAGGCCGCCAGCGCGAGCGCTCAGAAGCCGCTGGGTATCCGCATCGGCCAGATCGACATCAACGACGGCTCGGCCAACTTCGCCGACCTGACCCTGACCCCGAACTTCGCCACCGCCGTCCAGCAGCTCAACGGCCAGATCGGCACCCTCGACAACCGCAAGCCGCTACCCGCCAAGGTCGACGTCAAGGGCAAGGTAGACCGCTATGCACCGGTCACCATCAAGGGTGCGCTGAACCCCTTCGACCCCATGGCCAGCCTGGACATCGCCACCAGCTTCAAGCGGGTCGAGCTGACCACCTTGACCCCCTACTCCGGCAAGTTCGCGGGCTTTCGCATTC
>NZ_JBNNVR010000056.1:0-35495 GCF_050280645.1 Pseudomonas sp. NPDC089554 | reverse complement strand
AACCGCGACATCCCGTTCAACGGCTTGCCATGGTTCTTCGACCACGCCGAAACCATCACCCCGCAGAACATCGAGCGGGTGCGCGCCCTGGGCGGCGGCATCGCGATCCAGGACCGCATGGCCTTGCAGGGTGAGTATTTTGTCGAGCGTTATGGCGCCAAGGCCGCCGAGCAGACCCCGCCGATCAAGCGCATGCTCGACATGGGCGTGCCGGTGGGCGCGGGCACCGACGCTACTCGCGTGTCCAGCTACAACCCCTGGACCTCGCTGTACTGGCTGGTCAGCGGCAAGACTGTCGGTGGGCTGGCGCTGTACCCCGAAGGGCTGAGCCGCGACACCGCATTGCAGCTGTTCACCCAGGGCAGCGCCTGGTTCTCCAGCGAGCAGGGCAAGAAAGGCCAGATCAAGGTCGGCCAGTTGGCGGACCTGGCGGCGCTGTCGCTGGACTTCTTCAGCGTCGATGAAGAAGCGATCAAGGGCATCGAGTCGGTGCTGACCATCGTCGACGGCAACGTGGTGTATGGCGCCGCGGAGTTCGACAAGCTCGGCCCGCCGCAGGTGCCAGTGCTGCCGGAGTGGTCGCCGGTGGCCAAGGTGCCGGGGCACTGGCGTGCAGGTGCGCCGTCGCTGGCGGCGGTGGTGCACCAGTGCTCGGGGCCTTGTGGGGTGCATGCGCACAGCCATGAGAAGGCGCGGCATTCGACGGTGCCGGTCAGTGACTACCAAGGGTTCTGGGGGGCGATGGGGTGTTCGTGCTTCGCGTTCTGACCTGAGATGGCAAGAAGGGGCCAGTAACATGGCCCCTTCTGTCGCTCCGCCTGTTCTGGCCCTTTCGCGAGCTTTCTACTGCACTGCTCGGGGCGATAGTCGCTGACTACGCCTACAGATGGGTGCACACTCAACTGAGTTGTTTTTCAGCCTTTTCGCTGCAAATTCAGGATCCAATTAGTGGCAAGTGTGGTCTGCACATACCCAAGCGGTTGTTCGAACGTTGTTTGGCAAAGGACTCGGCGCGGCTATCTCACCATGCTGTGCTGCCTGCTGGCGGCCTGGCTGTTCTGGCTGTGCAATACCGCAGTGGCTGCCCCTTCCGGGCTGGACAAGGTCGAGCACCACCGCTGGACGGTCGCAGGCGACGGCCCCAGCCAGGTCGGCGCCCTGGCCCAGACCCGCGATGGCTACTTGTGGATGGGCACCAACGATTCGCTCTACCGCTTCGACGGGCTGCGCTTTACCCGCTACACACCGCCGGATGGCAGCACGTTGGGCATCATTTCCGTACTGCAGGCCGAAGATGAAGGCCTGTGGGTCGGTCGGCGCATGGGCGGCATCAGCCTGGTGAGCGACCGCGGCCTGACCCACTACCCGGTGGGTGGGGGGCTGCCTGCCGGCGTGGTCTACAGCATTGCCAAGGACCGCAGCGGCGCGGTGTGGGCTGCTGTCACCGATGGTCTGGCACGTTTCGACGGCAAGGCCTGGCAGCGTATCGGTGCCGAGCGAGGTTTCCCCGGCCAGCATGCCAGGGCCATGCTCGTGGCGCGCGACGGCACGGTATGGGCGGCCAATGAAGAACGGCTGTTCTACCTGCCGATCGGCAGTGACAGCTTCGTCGACGCCGGTGTGGCGGTCGGCTGGGTGAACCAGATGACCGAAGGCCCCGACGGGGCCATTTGGCTCACCGAACGCTACGACGGTGACTTGCGCCGCATCCAACTGCGCGATGGCAAGGGCCTGGTGCAAGCATCCCCCAACGACGGCGCCAACGCGCTGCTGTTCGACAGCCGTGGCGGGCTCTGGCTCGGCACCGCTGGCGAGGGTGTGCGCTACCTGGCACCAGCGAAAAGCCATGAGGTGCATGGGTTGCCGGGGGCATTGGCCGGGCAGGCGAGATTTGGCGTGAAGGACGGCCTGAGCAGCAACTACGTCATCCGTTTTCTCGAAGATGCCGATGGCAATGTCTGGGTCGGCTCCAGCAGCGGGCTCGACCGCTTCCAGCCACGTGTAGTGGTGCCGGCAGGGTTGCCGCCCGGCGTGCGCAACCTCGCCCTGGCCGCTGACAAGGACGGCGCGCTGTGGATCGGCTCGAGCAACCGGCAGGTGTTGCGCCAGGACCTCAGCAGCCTGGCCAGCGTGGAGGTTCCGGCACCGATCAGCAGCGTCTTCACCGATGCCCTGGGGAGCGTCTGGATGGCCGGCAACAACGGCATCTGGCGCGCGCGGGGCGAGCAGGTCGAGCGGGTAGCGTCGCTGCCGACCCCAGGCCTGCCGGACTCGGCGGTGCGCGCCATGACCCGCGACCCGGCCGGCAACCTGTGGTTGTCGCTCAACCGCAGGGGGCTGTTCGTTTTGCGCGATGGGCAATGGTCCAAGCAAGCCCCGCCTAGCGACGACCCCACGCAGGTGATGCCGGTGACCGCCAGCACCGACCGTAACGGCCGGTTGTGGTTCGGCTACCGCAACAACCTGATCGTCACCCGTGATGAACAGGGCGAACGGCACTGGGGAGAAGGCGATGGCCTGCAAGTCGGCCACGTGACTGCCATGCAGCATGCGCAAGACGTCACCTGGGTGGGTGGCCAGCGTGGCCTGGCGTTTTTCCGCGACAACCGTTTCCAGCACCTGCAATTGCCGGACAACGGCCTGTTCGAGAACGTCTACGCGATCGTCACCGCGCCCAGCCAGCAGCAGGCCGGCGGCTATGACCTGTGGCTGCAAAGCAAGGCCGGCATCTTCCAGCTGACCGCCCAGGAGTTGCAGCGCGCGTTTGGCGACCCGAACTACCCGGTTCGCTATCACAGCTTCGAAACAGTCGGTGGCCTGGCCAACGACCCGCACCAGGTCCTGGCGTTACCGACCGGGGTGCGCTGCGCCGAGGGCCGCCTGTGGTTCAGCACCAGCAACGGCCTGGTGTGGATCGACCCCAAGGGGCACCTGTACAGCAAGCCCGTGCCCCAGGTGCGGATCGAGTCGTTTAACGTGGACGGCAGTGAGCTGACGCCCAAGCAGAGGACCGGGCTGCCGGCACAAACCCGACGCATCGAGATCAGCTATTCCGCGCCTAGCCTGTCCGGCCAGCAGAGCCTGCACTTTCGTTACCAGCTCGAAGGGGTCGACGCGCAGTGGCAGGAGGTGGGCGCGGAGCGCTCGGCTATCTACACCGAACTTGGGCCTGGCAGCTATCGGTTCCGGGTGGTCGCGGTGAACCAGGATGGCGTGCAGAGTGACGCAGAGACGGTGCTGGCTTTCAGCATTCGCCCCGTGTTCTACCGCACGCCATGGTTCCTGGTGCTGTGCGCGCTGGCCTCGGCGAGCCTGTTGTGGGGCTTGCACCGGCTGCGTATGCAGCGCGCGGCGGCCCAGTTGCTGGCTCGCCTGGAAGGTCGGCACATGGAGCGCGAACGGATTGCCCGTGAACTGCACGACACCTTGTTGCAAGGCGTGCAGGGCCTGCTGCTGAGCTTCCAGGCCTCCGCCGGGCAGATGCCCCCCAGCCACCCGGAGCGATTGCGCATGGAACGTGCGCTCGACCGCGCCGAGCAGGTGCTGGTGGAGGCGCGCGACATGGTCAACGACCTGCGTGACCTGAGCGAGCCCGCAGTCAACCTTGGCGATGCACTCGCCGCCGTCACCAGCGAACTGCACCTGCCGGGGGCTGCGCGCTTCAGCGTGACCCGCGAAGGCTTGCTGCGCGAGTTGCACCCCATCGTGTGCGAGGAAAGCTACCGCATCGGGCGTGAGGCGATCATGAATGCGTTTCGCCATGCCAACGCGCGGCACATCGAGCTGCGCCTCGATTATGGCCGCCAGCAGTTCCGGCTCAGCGTGGTCGACGATGGCGACGGCATCGATCCGCTGTACCTGCCCCCCAACATACGCCCGAGGCACTGGGGACTGCACGGCATGCAGGAGCGGGCCGGCAAGATTGGTGCGAAGCTGTGCATTCAACGCAGTACCGACCGGGGTACCGAAGTGCACCTGTCGATACCGGCCCTGATGGCCTATCGTCGCTTCCCGCGTCGGCTGGGCCTGTGGCTGAGGGCGTTGAATAAATGGAGGAGGTGAGCGTGGAGTCGGAAAAGAACGTGATTCGTGTGATGGTGGCCGATGACCACCCCTTGCTGCGCGAGGGCATCGCCGCCGTGCTCGAGTCACAACCGGACATCGAGCTGGTCGCCCAGGCCACCAATGGCTGCGAGGCGGTCCAGCTGTTTCGCATGCTCAGGCCCGATGTCACCCTGATGGACCTGCAAATGCCGCTGCTCGATGGCATCCAGGCGATCCAGGCCATCCGCAGCGACTTCCCCGAGGCGCGCATCGCCATTCTCACCACCTACCGCGGTGATGTCAGGGCCATGCAAGCGATCCAGGCGGGCGCGTTCGGCTACCTGCTCAAGAGCAGCTTGCGCAAGGAGTTGCTCGAAGCGATCCGCGCGATTGCGGCGGGCAAGCGGCATGTGCCCATGGAGATCGCCAGCGAGCTACTGGGGCAACTGGGCCAGGAGTCGCTGACCCCCCGCGAGATCCAGGTGTTGCAGTGCGTGGCCATGGGCAGGCCGAACAAGCAGATTGCCCAGGAGCTGGCGATTTCCGAGGACACCATCAAGGGTCACCTGCGCAGCATCATGGACAAGCTGGGGGCCAACAACCGCACCCATGCGGTGACCCTGGCCATCCAGCGCGGCATCATCGTCGTCTGACACCCCACTTTTGAGGGGGGTAATACTCCCCCCTTTGTTGCTTATGCCTGGCTGCCTTGGGCCCTAAGATTTGTAGGTGCGTGTTGCCACAAGCGACGCCACGCAAAACACAAGAGCCCGAAGTGGAGCATAACCATGCGTGCCAACTTGCATGCCGATACCTCGACCCACGAGGAACGCGGCCAAGTGCCTTGTAGTGCCGATGTTCCCGCTTTCGACAACGTCATGGCGTTGTTGCGCGAGGCCCAGCAGTCCCTGCAGGCGGACCCCGCGCTGGCCTGCGAATACGTGGGCCGCGCGCTGGCGTTGTTGCAGCAGGACGAGCACTCCACCAAGACCAGCCCAGGCTGCCTGCTCCGGTGGCAGGCCGACCGGGTCGCGGACTACATCAGTGCGCACCTCGATACGCCTATCCGTACTGCACAGCTCGCGGCACTGGTGGGCTTGAGCACCAGTCACTTCTCGCATTGCTTCAAGAACACCTTCGGCTCCACACCGCTGCTCTACATTGCCCGCTGCCGCATCGCCTCGGCCCGGCAGATCATGCTCACCACCGACACCTCGCTCACCGACATCGCACTGAGCCATGGCTTTTGCGACCAGTCGCATTTCATTCGCGCCTTCCGCCGACAGTTGGGCGTGACCCCGCAGGCGTGGCGGCGGTTGCGTGAAGCGGAGCACTGATAGCGGTATTTCAAAAAAAAAACCGACGAACGGTAGTTTTCCTCTGGTGTCTAGACAACCCGCCCGGTTGTCTAGCCGCCATCCCCCCACCCAGACCCCATCCCCCGCAGTTGTCCACCTGCACCTCTTCCCGCTGACATCGAACCGTCATCCCACTGTCAGCCTGCGGTAACCCTCACTTCACCGAACTGCCACACATCGCGCCTAGGTTCATGTGCAAACGAACCCGGCCTATGGCTGGCCGGCCTGTTCACCTGACAAGACAGAGACCGCCCATGAACGCAGCCATCCAGATCGACCATCTGAACAAGTCCTTCGCCCACAAGCCCGCGTTGCTGGATGTGTCGTTGTCGATCCAACCCGGCGAAATGGTCGCCCTGATCGGCGCCTCCGGTTCCGGCAAGTCCACCTTGCTGCGCCACCTGGCGGGCCTGGCCAGCTGCGACAAGCACAATGGCGGCAGTATCCAGGTGCTGGGCCGCGACGTGCAGTGCGATGGCCGCATGAGCCGCACCCTGCGCCGCCAGCGCGCCGACATCGGCTACATCTTCCAGCAGTTCAACCTGGTGGCGCGCCTGAGCGTGCTGCACAACGTGCTGCTCGGTGGCCTGGGCCGCATGCCGCGCTGGCGCGGCACCCTGGGCCTGTTCAATGCCGAAGAGAAACAGCGTGCCATGCAGGCCCTGGAGCGTGTCGGCCTGGCCGATCGTGCCCAGCAACGCGCCTCGACCTTGTCTGGCGGCCAGCAGCAGCGTGTGGCCATCGCCCGCGCCCTGACCCAGCGCGCCGAAGTAATCCTGGCCGATGAGCCCATCGCCTCCCTCGACCCCGAGTCGGCGCGCAAGGTCATGGAGATTCTCGCCGACATCAACCGCCGCGACGGCAAGACCGTGGTGGTGACCCTGCATCAGGTGGATTACGCCGTGCGCTATTGCCCGCGCAGTGTCGCGCTGAAGGCCGGGCGCATTCATTTCGACGGCGCCGCCACGCACCTGAAACCCGATTTCCTCAACGACCTGTATGGCGCCGACGAAGGCGCCAGCCTGATGTTCGGCGGCCATGCCGCGCAGCACCGCGCCGCGCCGCTGACCCTGGCCCGCGCCTGACCCAACGCTTTCCCACGCCCCCCACGCATTCAGGAGCTCATCATGTTCAACCGTTTCGGTCGCGCCTGCGCCACCGCCGCGTTGCTGGCCAGCAGCCTGCTGGGCAACGCCCAGGCGGACGACGCCACGCTCAACTTCGGCATCATGTCCACCGAGTCGTCGCAGAACCTCAAGAGCATCTGGCAGCCGTTCCTCGACGACATGGCCAAGAAGACTGGCCTGAAGGTCAACGCCACCTTCGCTTCCGACTACGCAGGCCTGATCCAGGGCATGCGCTTCGACAAGGTCGACGTGGCCTGGCTGGGCAACAAGGCGGCCATGGAAGCGGTGGACCGCGCGGGCGGCGAGATCTTCGCCCAGACCGTCGCCGCCAACGGCGCGCCGGGCTACTGGAGCGTGCTGATCGCACGCAAGGACAGCCCGGTGGATTCGGTCGACTACCTGCTCAAGCATGCCAAGCAGCTCACCTTCGGCAATGGCGACCCGAACTCCACCTCCGGCTACCTGGTGCCCGGCTACTACGTGTTCGCCCAGAACAACGTCGACCCCAGCAAGATCTTCAAGCGCACTTTGAATTCCAGCCACGAGGTCAACGCCTTGAGCGTTGCCAAGGGCCAGGTGGATGTTGCCACTTTCAACACCGAGAGCTGGGACCGCCTGGCCGTCACACAGCCGGACAAGGCCGCACAGTTGAAGGTGATCTGGAAGTCGCCGCTGATCCCGTCCGACCCGATGGTGTGGCGCAAGGGCATGAGCGACGCGACCAAGGCCAAGGTGCGTGAGTTCTTCGCCAGCTACGGCGATAGCGCCGAAGAAAAGGCCGTGCTCACCAACATGCAGATGGGCAAGTTCCGCGACTCCAACGACGACCAGTTGCTGACCATCCGTCAGCTCGACCTCTACAAGCAGCGCAACGAAGTGCTGGCCAGCACTGGCTTGTCCGCAGAGGAGAAAGCCAAGCGCCTCAAGGAACTCGACGACGGCCTGGCCAAGCTGCAACAGCGCATTTCCGAACTGGACCAGAAAGCCACCGCCCGCGCCGGCTGACCCACGGGGCGCGGCCTACCGCCGCGCCCTCTCACAGAGGACGACCCGATGAACACATCCGCGATCGCCACCCCGACCGCCGAGCGGCGTGGCTGGTCCACCTACCTGGGCTGGGGGCTGTTCGCCGCCGTGATGGCCTGGGCCTGGAACGGCGCCGAAATGAACCCCCAGGCGCTGCTGCGCGACAGCGGCAACATGGCCACCTTCGCCGCTGACTTCTTCCCACCCGATTTCACCGAGTGGCGCAGCTACCTCAAGGAAATGCTGGTGACCGTGCACATCGCCCTGTGGGGCACGCTGCTGGCCATCGTCTGCGCCATTCCGCTGGGCATTTTGTGCGCCGACAACATCACCCCCTGGTGGGTGCACCAGCCGCTGCGCCGCTGCATGGACGCCTGCCGCTCGATCAACGAAATGGTGTTCGCCATGTTGTTCGTGGTGGCCGTGGGCCTGGGCCCGTTCGCCGGCGTGCTGGCACTGTGGATCAGCACCACCGGGGTGCTGGCCAAGCTGTTCGCCGAAGCGGTGGAAGCGATTGACCCAGGCCCGGTCGAAGGCGTGCGCGCCACCGGTGCCAGCGCTGTGCAGGAAGTGGTGTTCGGGGTGATTCCGCAGGTGTTGCCACTGTGGATTTCCTACGCGCTGTACCGCTTCGAGTCGAACGTTCGCTCGGCCACTGTGGTCGGCATGGTCGGGGCAGGGGGTATCGGCGTGTTGCTGTGGGAAAACATCCGCGCCTTCCAGTTCACCCAGACCTGTTCGGTCCTGCTGGTGATCATTCTGGTGGTCAGCCTGATCGACGTGGCTTCCCAGCGCCTGCGCAAGCAGTTCATCTGATACGAACGACAGGAGAGGGCATTGGCCCTTTTTTAAACGATGGAAATGTCTAGACAAGCCGAGCCGATCTACCTGGAACTGGCCGCCACCCTGCGCCGGGAGCTGGCCGACTACCGCGCCGGCGACTTCCTGCCCGCCGAGGTGCAGCTGGCGGCGCGCTTCAAGGTCAACCGCCACACCCTGCGCCGCGCGGTGGACGAGCTGGTGCAGGAAGGCTGCCTGCTGCGCCGCCAGGGCAAGGGCACCCAAGTGCTGTCGCGCCCGCTGGTGTACCCGGTGGCTGCCGAAAGCGCCTACAGCCAGTCGCTGTCGGCCCAGGGCCTGGGCGTGCAGGCGCAGCTGCTGCAACGCAGGCCGTGCCGCGCCAGCCTCGAAGAGGCCGGCCACCTGGGCCTGGCCGAGCAGTCGGCATTGATCGAACTGCACACCCTGCGCCACCTCGACGACCAGCCCGTCAGCCTGATCCGCCACCGCTATTGCGCCAGCCGCGCGGCATTTCTCGCCGACTACCAGGGCGGTTCGGTGCGCGCCTACTTCGCCGAGCGCCAGCTGCCGCTGTCGCGGGCCTTCAGCGTGATCGGCGCGCGTCTGCCCAGCCGCGACGAGGCCGCCGAACTGCTGATGCCCCGGCACATGCCGGTGCTCAGCGTGCTCACCCTTTCCCGCGACGCGAGCGGCCAACCGGTGGAGATCGCCTACTCCATCAGCCGCTCCGACCGCTTCCAGTACCAGGTCACGACCTGAGGGAGACACCCATGACCGCAACCCAACCCCAGCAGGCAGCCCGCCAGCACTGGATCGGCGTGCTTGGCCGCGCCCAGCCCGACGAACTTGGCCGCCATGAAGCCGCCTTGCGCGATGCCGAGTACCAACTGATTCGCGCCCCGGAAATCGGCATGGCCCTGGTACGTGGCCGCATGGGCGCCAGCGGTGCGCCATTCAACCTCGGCGAGATGACCATCACCCGCTGCGTGGTGCGCCTGGCCGATGGCCGCACTGGCTACAGCTACCTGGCCGGGCGCGACAAGCGCAGTGCCGAACTGGCCGCGCTGGCCGACGCCCACCTGCAAGGCCCCCGCCAGGCCCATTGGCAGGCGCTGCTGATCGACCCGCTGGCCCAGGCCCAGGCCGAACGCCGCGCGCAACGTGAAGCCGAAACCGCCGCCACCCGGGTGGAGTTCTTCACCCTGGTTCGAGGAGAAAACCCATGAGCAGTGCCCTGTTGCAACCGGCCTTCGCCGACCCGGTGCTGGATGCCCAGCGCAGTTTCCGCGTGGCGCTCAAGGCCTTGGCCAACCCCGGCCAGCCCCAGGCATTGGCCAGTGCCTACCTGCCTGCACCCTTGAGCGGCCTGCACCCGGCTACCTACGCCCTGTGCCTGGCCTTGCTCGACGGCGACACGCCGCTGTGGCTGGCGCCGGCCTTCGACACCCCGGCCATTCGCGCCAACCTGGGCTTTCACTGCGGTTGCCCGATCGTCGCCGAGCGCAGCCAGGCACGTTTCGCCCTGCTCAACGCCAGCGGCCTGGACGACCTGAACGGCTTCGACAGCGGCAGCGATCGTTATCCGGACCAGTCCTGCACCTTGCTGGTCCAACTGCCCGCCCTGGACGGTGGCGCCCTGACCCAATGGCAAGGTCCCGGCATCCGCGAGCAGCAACCGGTAGCCCTGCCAGTCGCCACCGAGTTCTGGCGCGAACGTGCCGCCCGACAAGCCTTCCCACGCGGCCTCGACCTGCTGTTCATCGCAGGCGAGCAACTGCTCGGCCTGCCCCGCAGCACCCGCATCGACCCACAGGAGCGTGCCTGATGTACGTAGCCGTGAAAGGTGGCGAACAGGCCATCGACAATGCCCACCGCCTGCTGGCCAAGCAGCGCCGGGGCGACACCGCCATCGCCGAGCTGGACGTAGAACAAGTACGCCAGCAACTGCCCCTGGCGGTCGCCCGGGTGATGACCGAAGGCTCGCTGTACGACCCGCAGCTCGCCGCCTTGGCGATCAAGCAGTCCGCCGGAGACCTGGTGGAAGCGATCTTCCTGCTGCGCGCCTACCGCACCACGCTGCCACGCTTCGGCGCCAGCCTGCCCATCGACACCGCGCAGATGCACTTGGCCCGCCGCATTTCCGCGACCTTCAAGGACCTGCCCGGCGGCCAGCGCCTCGGCCCGACCTTCGACTACACCCATCGCCTGCTGGATTTCACCCTGCTGGCCGAAGGCGAGTTCCCCGGCCCCGACACCCGCGAGGCGAAAGCCGTCGAGGCCTGCCCGCACGTGCTCGACCTGCTGGCGCGCGAAGGCCTGATCAAGGAAGAAGCCGACCTCGGCACCCCGGTGCCGGACATCACCCGTGAGCCGCTGGAGTACCCGGCCAACCGCGCCGAGCGCCTGCAAGCGTTGGCGCGTGGTGACGAGGGCTTCCTGCTGGCGCTGGGCTACTCCACCCAGCGCGGCTATGGCCGCAACCACCCGTTCGCCGGCGAGATTCGCATTGGTGAAGTAGAGGTGTGGCTGGAGCCTGAAGAGCTCGGCTTCCCCATCGCCATTGGCGAAATCGAAGTGACCGAGTGCGAGATGGTCAACCAGTTCGTCGGCTCCGCCAGCGAGCCCGCGCAGTTCACCCGCGGCTATGGCCTGGCCTTCGGGCACGCCGAGCGCAAGGCCATGGCCATGGCCCTGGTGGACCGCTCGCTGCGCGCCGAAGAGTACGCCGAGGAAGTGGTGTCGCCTGCCCAGCAGGAAGAATTCGTGCTGGCCCACTGCGACAACGTCGAGGCCGCGGGCTTCGTCTCGCACCTGAAACTGCCGCACTACGTCGACTTCCAGGCCGAGCTTGAGCTGGTGCGCAAGCTGCGCGCGCCGCACACCGCGCAGGAGAACCGCTGATGAACGCCATGACCACGCCTGAACAGGCCTACAACTTCGCCTACCTCGACGAGCAGACCAAGCGCATGATTCGCCGCGCGCTGCTCAAGGCGGTGGCCATTCCCGGCTACCAGGCGCCCTTTGGCGGTCGCGAGATGCCGCTGCCTTATGGCTGGGGCACCGGCGGCATGCAACTGACCGCTGCGATTCTTGGCGCCGACGACACCCTCAAGGTGATCGACCAGGGCGCCGATGACACCACCAACGCCGTGTCGATCCGCCGCTTCTTCGCTCGCACCGCAGGCGTCGCCACCACCGAGCGCACCCCCGAGGCGAGCATCATCCAGACCCGCCACCGCATTCCGGAAACGCCGCTGCACGAAGACCAGATCCTGGTGTTCCAGGTGCCGATCCCCGAGCCGCTGCGCTTCATCGAACCGTCCGAAAGCGAGACCCGCACCATGCACGCGCTGGGCGACTACGGCGTGATGCACGTGAAGCTGTACGAAGACATCGCCACCTTCGGCCATATCGCCACCGCCTACGCCTACCCGGTGACCGTGGATGAGCGCTACGTGATGGACCCCTCGCCGATTCCCAAATTCGACAACCCCAAGCTGCACATGAGCCCGGCGCTGATGCTGTTCGGTGCCGGCCGCGAGAAACGCCTGTACGCCGTGCCGCCCTACACCCAGGTGGTTAGCCTGGACTTCGAAGACCACCCGTTCGAGGCGCAGCGCTGGAGCCACGCCTGCGCTATCTGCGGCAGCCGCGAGTCGTTCCTCGACGAGTTGATCGTCGACGACGCCGGCACCCAGCGCTTCGTCTGCTCTGACACCGACTACTGCGCCCAGCGCGCGAACCCGCAGGGGGAACAGCCATGATTGGCGCACCGGCGCTTGCCGCCATCCAAACCACTACCGCCCGCCACCTGCCACTGCTGGAAGTGGATGGCCTGGGCAAGCTCTACGGCCCGGAGAAGGGCTGCCAGGACGTGAGCTTCAAGCTGTACCCCGGCGAAGTGCTGGGCATCGTCGGCGAGTCGGGTTCGGGCAAGTCCACCTTGCTGTCGCTGCTCAGCGGCCGCTGCCCGCCAGATGCCGGCAGCGTGCGTTATCGCAGCCGCGACGACCACTGGCTGGACCTGTACCAGGCCAGCGAAGCCGAGCGCCGCACCTTGCTACGCACCGAGTGGGGCTTCGTCGAGCAGAACCCGCGTGATGGCCTGCGCATGGCCGTGTCGGCCGGCGCCAACATCGGCGAGCGCCTGATGGCCCAGGGCGCGCGGCACTACCAGCAACTGCGCCAGGCGGGCCTGGACTGGCTGCAACAGGTGGAGATCGACCCGGCGCGTATCGACGACCTGCCGCGCACCTTCTCCGGCGGCATGCAGCAGCGTCTGCAGATCGCCCGCAACCTGGTGTCGTCGCCGCGCCTGGTGTTCATGGACGAACCCACCGGCGGGCTGGACGTGTCGGTGCAGGCGCGCCTGCTCGACCTGATGCGCGGCCTGGTGCGTGAGCTGGATCTTGCCGTGGTGATCGTCACCCACGACCTGGCCGTGGCGCGCCTGCTGGCCGACCGGCTGATGGTGATGCGCCGCTCGCGGGTAGTGGAGAGCGGGCTGACCGACCAGGTGCTGGACGACCCCCAGCACCCGTATTCGCAACTACTGGTGTCTTCGGTATTGCAACCATGATTGGCGACGGAGCCGAGCGCATGAACACATCCATCGAGGTCACCGGCCTGTCCAAGACCTTCACCCTGCACCAGCACCACGGCCTGGTGCTCAACGTGCTGAGCGCGCTGTCGTTCAGCGTGAACGCCGGCGAATGCCTGGTGCTGAATGGCCCCTCGGGCGCGGGCAAGAGCACCTTGCTACGCACCCTCTACGGCAACTACCTGGCCGCTGGCGGGAGCATCCGCGTGCGCCACGACGGCAGCTGGCTGGAGCTGGTGGGCGCAGAGCCCCGCGAGGTGCTGGGCGTGCGCCAGCGCACTCTGGGTTACGTGAGCCAGTTCCTGCGGGTGATCCCTCGCGTCGCCACCCTCGACGTGGTGATGGAGCCCGCCCTGGCCCGCGGCTGGAGTAAGCCCCAGGCCCAGGCCCGCGCCGAGGCCCTGCTGAGCCGCCTGAACATTCCCGAACGCCTCTGGCAGTTGGCCCCCGGCACCTTCTCCGGCGGCGAGCAGCAGCGCGTCAACATCGCCTGCGGCTTCATGGTCGAATGGCCCGTGCTGCTGCTCGACGAACCCACCGCCTCGCTGGACGAGCGCAACCGCCAGGTGGTGCTGGCGCTGATCGACGAAGCCAAGGCCGCCGGCAGCGCGGTGATCGGCATTTTCCACGACCGCCAGGCCTGCGAGGCAGTGGCCGACCGTTGGCTGGACATGAGTGAACAGGAGCTTTCGGCATGAACGAGACCATTCTGAGCAACGCCCGAATCGTGACCGCCGACGGCGAATTCCACGGCAGCGTGCTGCTGCGCGACGGCCTGATCGCGGCGCTCGACCCCGGCAACAGCCAACTGCCCCAGGCCCTGGACCTCGAAGGCGACTACCTGCTGCCGGGCCTGGTGGAACTGCACACCGATAACCTGGAAAAGTACCTCGGCCCACGCCCCGGCGTGGACTGGCCCTCGGCCCCGGCGGTACTGGCCCATGATGCGCAGATCATCGCCGCCGGTATCACCACGGTGTTCGATGCGTTGTCGATCGGCGACGTGAACCCCAAGGGCAAGCGCATGCAGCAACTGCCTGCCATGGTCGCGGCCATCGCAGCTGCCAGCGGCGCCGGGCAGACCCGCGCCGAGCACCGCCTGCACCTGCGCTGCGAGGTGTGCCACCCCGACACCCTGGCGGTGTTCCGCGACCTGGTCGGCCACCCGCTGGTGCAGCTTGTGTCCACCATGGACCACTCGCCCGGCCAGCGCCAGTTCGCCCTGGAAGCCAAGTACCGTGAGTACTACATGGGCAAGTACCACTTGAGCGACGAGCAAATGGACGCCTTCGTGGTCGAGCAGGTAGCCAACTCGCGCACCTACAGCGACCGCTACCGCAAGGCCATCGTCGATGACTGCCTGGCCCGCGGCCTGTCGGTGGCAAGCCACGACGACGCCACCGTCGAGCACGTGCAAGAGTCGGCGGCATTCGGCATGAGCATCGCCGAGTTCCCCACCACCGTGGAGGCTGCGCGCAGTTGCCAGCGCCTCGGCATGAAGGTGCTGATGGGCGCGCCGAACATCGTGCGCGGCGGCTCGCACTCGGGTAACGTGGCCGCCGCCGAGCTGGCGCGCCTGGGCTTGCTGGATATTCTTTCCAGTGACTACTACCCGGCCAGCCTGCTGCACGCAGCGTTCATCCTCGGCAATGACGAGGCCAGCGGCGTCAGCCTGGCCCAGGCGGTGCAGATGGTCAGCGGCGCCCCGGCGCGGGCGGCGGGGCTCGACGACCGCGGCGATATTCGCGTCGGCCTGCGTGCTGACCTGCTGCAAGTACGCCACGACCCGCAAACCCCACTGGTGCGCCAGGTATGGCGCGAGGCAAGGAGAGTGTTCTGATGACTGGCCGCCTGATCTACCTGGTCGGGCCCTCGGGCTCGGGCAAGGACAGCCTGCTCGACGCCGCCCGCGAGGCCCTGACCGCGCGCGGTTGCTGCATCGCCCGGCGGGTGATCACCCGCTCCGCCGAGGCCATGGGCGAAGCGGCGCTGGCGGTGAGCGCGGCGCAGTTCGAGCAGATGCGCGGCGACGGCGCCTTCGCCCTGCACTGGCAGGCCAATGGGCTGTACTACGGCATTCCCCAGGAAATCGACACCTGGCTGGCGCAAGGGCACGACGTGTTGGTGAACGGTTCGCGCGGCTACCTGGCCCAGGCCCAGCAGCGCTACCCCGACATGCAGGTGGTGCTGCTGACGGTGGCAGAGGACGTGCTGCGCCAGCGCCTGTTGGCCCGCGGTCGCGAGTTGCCGGTGGAAGTGGAGGCGCGCCTGGCGCGTAACGCCCGCTTCGCCAGCGATGTGTTCGCCCTCGATGCTTCGGTGCTGGTGCTGGACAACTCCGGCCCCTTGGCCGACACCGTCGCGCGCTTGCTGGCGCACCTGGAGCAGGTATGCGCCTGACCCTGCTCGGCACCGGCGATGCCCGTCAGGTGCCGGTGTACGGCTGCACCTGCCGCGCCTGCGAGCGCGCTCGGCAGGCCGCACAGCATCGGCGTCTGCCGTGCAGTGGGTTGGTCGAGTGCGCGGGTCAACGCTGGTTGCTCGACAGCGGTCTGCCCGATCTGACCGAGCGTTTCCCGCCACGCAGTTTCGACGGCATTCTGCAAACCCACTACCACGCCGACCACGCCCAGGGCCTGCTGCATTTGCGCTGGGGGCAGGGCTTGGTGGTGCCGGTGCATGGGCCGGCAGACCCCGAAGGCCTGGCCGACTTGTACAAGCACCCAGGCATCCTGGATTTCAGCCAGCCGTTCGCCGCGTTCGAGCGTCGATTGTTGGGTGAGTTGGCGGTAACGGCCCTGCCGCTGGTGCATTCCAAGCCGACGTTCGGGTATTTGCTGGAGGGGGAGGGCAGGCGTATCGCCTACCTCACGGATACCGTGGGGCTGCCGGAAGAGACCTACGCGCACCTTGAGGGAAACGCGCTGGATGCGCTGGTGCTGGATTGCTCGATGCCGCCGCAGCCGGTGGCGCCGCGTAACCACAACGACCTCACATTGGCGTTGGGCATCATCGAGCGCCTGGCCCCGAAGCATGCGTTGCTGACCCATGTGGGGCATACGCTGGATGCGTGGTTGATGGAGCATGCGCACAGCCTGCCGAGCAGCGTGCATGTGGCGTTCGATGGGATGGTGGTGTAGCGCTCTAGGCCATTCATTGCGGTGATTTCTTCGCGGGCAAGCCCGCTCCTACAGGTAAAGCGCCGTTTTTCAGGGCAGCGCAGTACCTGTAGGAGCGGGCTTGCCCGCGAACACCGGCGCAGCCGGTGCCATCCACCTCGGAATCAGTGCAACTTCAACCGCGGCTCAGTCCCGCGCCCGATCTTGCTGCCCAGCATCAGCATCAGGGTGCGGAAGGTGCCATACAGCGCCATCTGGTGCATGCGGTACAGCGACACATAGAACATCCGCGCCAACCACCCCTCCAGCATCACGCTACCGGTCAGGTTGCCCATCAGGTTACCCACCGCCGAGAACCGCGACAGCGACACCAGCGAGCCGTAGTCCTTGTACGCATAGGTCGGCAACGGCTTGTTCTCCAAACGCGCCTTCAAGCTCTTGGCCAGCATCGAAGCCTGCTGGTGCGCCGCCTGGGCACGAGGCGGCACATTGCGGTCGCTGCCCGGCTGCGGGCAGGCCGCGCAGTCGCCGAAGGCGAAGATGTCGTCATCCAGCGTGGTTTGCAGGGTAGGGCGTACCAGCAGCTGGTTGATGCGGTTGGTTTCCAGCCCGTCGATATCCTTCAGGAACCCCGGCGCCCGAATGCCCGCCGCCCACACCTTCAGGCTGGCCTGGATCACCTCGCCGCTGGCGGTCTTCAGGCCGTCCTCGGTCACTTCGCTGACCGCCGCGTTGGTCATCACCGTCACCCCGAGTTTTTCCAGGGTCTTGTGCACCGGCACGCTGATGCGCTCCGGCAGCGCCGGCAGCACGCGTGGGCCTGCCTCGATCAGGGTGATGTGCATGTCCTGGGGCTGGATGCGGTCCAGGCCATAGGCCGCCAGCTCGTGGGCCGCGTTGTGCAGCTCGGCGGCCAGCTCCACGCCGGTGGCACCGGCGCCGACGATGGCCACGCTGATCTTCTCGCTGGCCACATCGCCCGCGTGGGCACGCAGGTAGTGGTTGAGCAACTGCTGGTGGAAACGCTCGGCCTGCTTGCGGCTGTCGAGGAACAGGCAGTGCTGCGCCGCGCCCAGGGTGCCGAAGTCGTTGGTGTTGCTGCCCACCGCGATCACCAGGGTGTCGTAGCCCAGGGTACGCGCGGGCAGCAGCTCACGGCCCTCTTCGTCGAGGGTGGCGGCCAGTTGGATCTGCTTGCCTTCGCGGTCCAGGCCGCTCATGCGGCCCAGTTGGAAGCCGAAGTGGTTCCACTTGGCCTGGGCCACGTAGTTCAGCTCGTCTTCCGAGGAGTTCAGGGAGCCGGCGGCCACTTCGTGCAGCAGCGGTTTCCAGATGTGCGTCAGGTTGGCGTCTACCAGGGTTACTTCGGCCTGCTTACGCTTGCCGAGGGTCTTACCCAGGCGGGTCGCCAGTTCCAGGCCGCCGGCGCCGCCGCCGACAATCACGATGCGATGAGTCATGGGGATATCTCACAAGTTTTACGGAATTCGTGAGCCGTAACTGGCGAGTGGAGAGGGCGAGCGCAAGGCAGCTCATAGCGCCAGTCCACTCAGCAGGCGGCTGAGGAGGCCCAGAGCAATGGTTACGGCCACCACCAGGCCAAGGAGCAGCAACGGCCTGAAAGGCTTGCGCTCGACTTGGTGCTGGGGGGCTCGCAGATACTCATCGACGCGACGCTGATCTTCCGGATTCAGTCGGCTGGTCATGGTGGGCCTCGTGTGTAGACGCATGGGATTGCGCGAACGCTACAACGTTCCCGCAAGCGGCTGGAACGAATGATAATACCTTTCATCTGCGCCGCCGAGTGTTCGCCATCGCAAATGCACTCGGTAGCGGATCAAAGACTGATACCTACATCGAACACGATGCTGCGCCCCAGGTTGCCGCGCAAAAAATCTGGCGCGTCGGGGTGGGCGAACAGCACCCGGGCGAAGGTCGGCCCCACCAGCGACAACGAGCGCCAACCCTGGCGCAGGTACTCGGTGGGCGGCGGGAAATGGCTATTGAGGTCGAGCACTTCGCGCTTGAGGCTGGCGAAGGCGATGATGTCCAGCTCGCTCAGGTCCAGCCCGCGTTCGCGGTAGTTGTGTGACTTCTTGCGCAGGGTGGGTGCCAGGCGCGCCAACAACTCCTGGGCGCTGATCCGCCGGGGGCGGGCTTCGCGGCGCACCAGCTGGCTCAGGGAGAATGCGCTGCGTCGGCGTTGCAGTTCTTCGCGCCATTCGTCGTTGAGCCGGCGCCCCTCGTCGAGCACGAAGAACACCTCGAACGCCGCATCGCGAAACAGCACGTCTGGTGGCTCTTGCCCGGCGGGGGTGAAGTCCTCGCTGCGGTAGGGAATGTTCAGCCCTTGCAGCAGGCGCTGGCAGACCCAACGCTCGCGTTCCCATTTGCGGGCATTGGACAGGAACGCATTGGCTTGTTCGGCCTGGATGGTGAGCAGGCGCAGGTAGTCTGAGTCATCCATGGAACAAGCTTAGCCTGCAATTGTGAACGATAAGGTCCTGTTTGCTCGTAGGAATCAGGTAGGGGAATCAGGTGTAGACTCGGAACAGTCCCACACCTACGTGAGGTCGAGGTGATCAGCGCACAGGTCTTGTCCACCCTCAGCCTGAGCATCGGCTGGCTGGCGTACGTTCCGCTGCTGCTCTGGGCGGCGGCGCGTACCGGCTGGGTCGAGTTGTTCAGCGACCGTCGGCGCCAGCACCTGCTGTTCGGCACGATGTTCGCGCTGTTCGCCCTGTGGTTGGTGCGGCGCGATTTCGACACCGGCGTTTCCTACCACTTCATCGGCATGACTGCCGTGACCCTGCTACTGGACTGGCCGCTGGCGGTGCTCGGCGGCTTTATCGCCCAGCTCGGCTTGCTGGCGCTGGGCCGCCAGGACCTGGCTGCCCTGGGGGTGAACGGCCTGCTGTTCATCGGCCTGCCGGTGCTGGTGACCGAAGTGTGCGCGCTGCTGGTGGAACGTGCGCAGCCACGCAACCTGTTCGTCTATATCTTCTGTTCGGGGTTCTTCGCCGCCGCACTGGCCACCTTGCTGTGCCTGCTGGCAGCGTTGGGGCTGCTATGGCTGGATGGGCGCTTCGCCATGCCGGAATGGCTGGGCGATTTCGTGGGCTACCTGTGGCTGATGATGTTCCCGGAGGCGTTCATCAACGGCATGGTGGTGAGTGCGCTGGTGGTGTTCTGTCCCGAGTGGCTGGAGACCTTCAACCGCACCCGGTACCTGCAAGCGCCCTGGAAGGATGACGAGTGCTGAGAATCGCAAAGGGCCGCAAAGCGGCCCTCGATCGGTCAGTGGCGGGGCTCCAGGTCCCCGGAATACAACTCATCTTCCGACTCCGCCGACCCCGCGATCTTGTGCTCCTCGGACGCCCAGGCGCCCAGGTCGATCAACTTGCAGCGGTCCGAGCAGAACGGCCGGTTCGGGCTTTTCTCGCTCCATTCCACAGGGGCGCCACAGGTCGGGCAGTCAACGGTCATGGGCTGGCTCATGGCTGGCCTCCTCGTAAAGTCAGGTAGAAATGGTGCAGGCGGTCGACCTGCTCGTGCAGCCAGGGCAGGTCGCGATCGTTGACCAGCACATCGTCGGCATGGCGCAGGCGCTCCTCGCGGGCCAGCTGGGCCTTGAGAATCGCCTGCACCTGCGCCTCGCTGGTGTTGTCGCGTTGCAGCGTGCGCTGTATCTGCACCTCTTGCGGCACATCGATCACCAGGATGCGCTGGGTTTTGCGGTACTGGCCCGACTCGATCAGCAGCGGCGACACATACACCGCATACGGCGACTCGGCCTTGGCCAGGTAGCTGAAGATCTCCTGGCCGATCAGCGGGTGCAGCAGTTGTTCCAGCCATTGGCGCTGGCTGGGGTCGGCGAAGATCAGTTGGCGCAGTGCCGCACGGTCGAGCTGGCCATCTTCCAGCAGCACGCCGGGGCCGAAGCGCTCGACGATGCTCGCCAGCGCCGGTCGGCCAGGCTCCACGACCCATCGCGCAGCCTGGTCGGCATCGACCAGGTGCACGCCAAGTTCGACGAAACGTTCGGCCGCTGCGCTCTTGCCACTGCCGATGCCGCCGGTGAGGCCGAGAATCCAGGGGGTGAATGCAGCTGTAGTCATCAGAGGTCCAGCAGTTGCAGGTAGAAAGCGTATATTTCATCACCCCAGAGCCAGGTGATCCAGCCCGCAATCGCCAAGTAGGGCCCAAACGGCATGGTCGCGCCCATCGCGCGCTTGCGCAGGGCCAGCAGGCTCAGGCCCACCATCGCCCCCACCACCGACGACAGCACCAGGGTCATCGGCAGCACCTGCCAGCCGCCCCAGGCGCCGATCATCGCCAGCAGCTTGAAGTCGCCATAGCCCATGCCTTCCTTGCCGGTCACCAGCTTGAACACCCAGTACAGCGACCACAGGCTCAGGTAGCCGACCACCGCGCCCCACAGCGCATCGGCCAGCGGCACGAACACCCCGCAGGCATTGAGCACCAGCCCCAGCCACAAGGTAGGCAGCACCAACGCGTCGGGCAGCAACTGGTGTTCGGCATCGATCAGGCTCAGGGCCAGCAGGCCCCAGGTCAGCAGCAGGGCCAGCAGCGCCTCAGGGCCAACCCCGAATTGCCAGGCAGTAACCAGCGAGAACCCGGCGCAGGCCAACTCCACCAACGGATACCGCGGGCTGATGGCCGCCTTGCACGCTGAACAGCGCCCCCGCAGCGCCAGGTAGCTGAGCACGGGAATGTTCTCCCAGGCGCGAATGCGGTGCTGGCAATGCGGGCAGTGCGAGGCTGGCAGGCACAGGTCGAAGCGCTCGTGCAGCACCAGTGGCAGCCCCAGCACTTCACGTGCCTCCTGCTGCCACTGGCGCTCGAGCATGATCGGCAGGCGGTGCACCAGCACGTTCAGGAAGCTGCCCACCAGCAGCCCCAGCATCGTCACCCCGGCGAGGAACAGCCCAGGCTGTTCGCTCAGGAAAATCCACAGGTTCATATTCAGATCAAGCTTCCCAACTGGAAGATCGGCAAGTACATGGCCACTACCAGGCCACCTACCAGGACGCCAAGGACCAGCACGATGGCGGGCTCGAGCAGGCTGGTCAACTGTTCCAGCGCCTGCCCGACCTGTTCCTCGTAGTGGCTGGCGGCTCTGTCGAGCATCGCATCGAGCGTACCGCTGGCCTCGCCGATCGCCGTCATCTGCACCAGCAGCGGCGCGAACAGCGGTTCCAAGGCCATCGCCTGGTGCAGCCCCATGCCATTGGCCATGCCCTGGCGCAGTTGTCCGATGGCCCGCTCATGCACCGCGCAGCCACTGGCCGCCGCCACTGTGCCCAACGCATCCAGAAGCGCCACCCCCGCGCCATAGGCCGTGGCCAGGCTGCGCGCAAACCGCGCCAGCGCCGCCTGCCCCAGCAACCGCCCCAGCAGCGGCACCCGCAGTGTCAGGCGAATCATCCACAAGCGCGCGGGCACATGCTGCCGATACAGCCGCGCAAGCCCCAACCCGGTCACACCCAGCACCCCAAGCCACAACAGCAGGTTCTGCCCCAGCCCTGTGGACAAGTCGATCACCCACTGGGTGAACGGCGGCAACGCCTTGTCCACCCCCGCGAACAGCCCTTCGAAGCGCGGCACCACCTCCAGCAACAGCAGCGCCGACACCCCCAGCCCCGTCAGCAGCAAGAACAGCGGATACATCATCGCCTTGCGCAATTGCCGACGCAGCGCCTGGCGCCGCTCGAGCACATCGGCCAACTGTTCCAACTGCCGATCCAGCGTGCCCGACTGCTCCCCCACCCGCACCAGGTTGCAGTACAAGGCATCGAACCAGCGCGGGTGGCGTTGCAGCGCCTGTGCCAGCCCCAACCCACCCGCTACGTCCTGTTGCAATTGTTCCAGCAGCCCCCGCAACCCCGGATCACCCCCACTGCGCGCCATCACCTCGAACGCCTGCAACAGCGGCACCCCAGCCTTCAGCAAGGTCGCCAGTTGCCGCGAAAACCCCGCCGGGTCCACCTTCTCCCGACGCAGCTGCAACCGCCATTGCCCATTTCCCGCCGGCCAAACCCGTGCCCCGCGAACCCCCTGGCGCAGCAACCCCGCCCGCACCAACGCCGGGCTGCGCCCCTGCACCCGGCCACGCACCCGCGCGCCACCGGCATCCACGCCTTCCCAGGCATACAAACGTGTCGATCGATCCATGCGATGTCCCTTCCAACCCTCGCGACAAGCCCCGAAACAGCTTGCCGTGCCCTTCACTGGGCAGATTTCCTTGGTGGTCACTAGAGTAGTTCAGCGAACCCGACGTCCCGCCCGGCAGGGGTGACAAAAGGTGTCCTTTGGGCTCTACTGCGCCCCTGCCGGCACGGGGTCGAGACTGGATCCCATGCCTAGCCGTATCAACAAGGAAAAACCGTCATGCAAGGACAACGAGGCATCACCCTCATCGAACTGATGATCGTCGTGGCGATCATCGGCATCCTGGCGACCATTGCCATACCGATGTACACCAACCACCAGGCCCGCACCAAAGCGGCGGCTGGGTTATTGGAGATTTCCGCGCTCAAGACCGCGATGGATTTGCGCCTGAATGAAGGCAAGGACGTTGCGGATGTCGCGGCGCTGGGTGGGCAGCCCACCACGGCGCACTGTGCCATCCTCGCTCGGGGCACTGCGGCGGACGGCACCGCCAGCATTACCTGCACGTTGGCTGATGCGCCTGCGAGTGTGGTGGGTAAGCAGGTGGTGTTGACGCGCTCGGCGGCGGGGTGGGCTTGTACTACCGATATTGAGGAAGACCTGGCGCCGTCTGGGTGTGGTGTGAGGGGCGGGGCAGGGGAATAAGCGAAGGGAAACAGGGGTTTGCGTAACCTGGGCCGCAGTGGTAGCGTTGCGCACACGCCGGTGTAGCTCAGTCGGTAGAGCAGCGCACTCGTAACGCGAAGGTCGCAGGTTCGATTCCTGTCTCCGGCACCATCCAACTGTTCCGATACGTCTCCCCTTGTATACGGAATCCCCTGAAAAGCCCGCCAAGTGCGGGCTTTCTTGTTTCTAACTGTCTCGTTCTGTCTCTAGGCATATACCGATTTTAGGTATACGTTAGGGTATACGCCGGTTCGACGAGAAAACGTATACCTATGGCACGCACCGTTACGCCCCTTTCAGACCCCAAATGCGAGGCTGCCAAGCCGCGGGACAAGGACTACACCCTGAGGGTGCAGCCCTGAAAGACAAAACGCCCAGTGCAGTGCACCGGGCGTTTTTTGCACATCAGCCTCACTCCATGAAAGCTGACGCAGGCCTCACACCGAAGCCGCCACCGGCGCCAGGGTCTCACCATGCTCAACGCGCTCAGGCGCCTTGTGCACCATGGTGTAGGCGTAATCAACGCCCATGCCGTAAGCCCCGGAGTGTTCCTTGACCAGTTCCATCACCGCATCGTAAGTGTCGCGGTTCTTCCAATCACGCTGCCACTCCAGCAGCACTTGCTGCCAGGTCACTGGCACCACCCCCGCCTGGATCATCCGCTGCATGGCGTAGTCATGGGCTTGCTGGGTAACACCGCCGGAAGCGTCGGCGACCATGTAGATCTCATAGTCGGCATCGTGCATCGCGGACAGCGCGAAGGTGGTGTTGCACACCTCGGTCCACAGGCCGGAAACGACGATCTTCTTGCGGCCATTTCTTTTCAGCGCATCGCGTACTTTCTGGTCGTCCCAGGAGTTCATCGACGTGCGTTCCAGCAGCGGGGTATCCGGGAATACTGCCAGCAGTTCGGGGTAGGTATGGCCAGAGAAACTGTCGGTTTCCACGGTGGTGATGGTGGTTGGCACTTCGAAGATCTTGGCAGCCTTGGCCAGGGCCACGGTGTTGTTCTTCAGGGTCTGCCGGTCGATGCTCTGTACACCGAAGGCCATTTGCGGCTGTTGGTCGATGAAGATCAGCTGGCAGTTCTGAGGGGTGAGCACTTCGGTCTTGGATTTGTTCATGGTGGTTCCCTTTCAGTGGAGTGATGGGCTTTCACCAACCCGGGCGCTGATAACACGTTGCGCTCTGCCGAGGAAAATGCGGCGCCCATTAGCGTTAGCTCCAGCCCAAGTTCGCGTAAAAAGTTACCCGAAAGGTCGCGGCGGTTGAGGCGCAATATTGCGTTTGGCCAAGTGCAAAAATGCGCCTTTTGCCGCGTTTTTGCGGTGCTAGCCTGTGCTTTCCAACTAATAACTAGGTTTGGCCACGAGCCAAACGCCGTTAATTGCTAGGAGGATGCAATGGCAGCTTCTCAACCGTTCAATAAAAAGACCGCGTACTGGGGTGTTCCATGGGAAGAAATCTATGGCTACCCACAAGCGAGACAAGTTGGAAACGAGATCTATGTCTCCGGCCAATTCAACCACGATGAAAACGGCGACCTGGTAGCACCCGCGCCACTGGGCAGCGATGGCAGGCCCAGCGATTTCTCGGCGATGGGCGAACAGATGCGCGTGACCTACGAGAACATCGCCAAGTTGCTCGCGCTGTATGGCGCCACGCTGCAAGACGTCGTTGAAGAAACGCTGTTCGTATTGGATATGGACGCGGCGTTCGCCGTGGTGGGCGACGTTCGCCGGGAGGCCTTCGGCCTGCAACACCCGCAATGCGCCAGCAATATCATCGGCGTATCGCGGCTGGCCCAGCGGGCGCAGCTGATCGAGATCGCCTGCAAGGTGGTGATCGGCGCGCGGCAGCTGTAAGCAGTACTCCCGGCCGACCTATTCGGCCGGGAGTGTCCCCTGGCCCTCGACCAAGGGCTTCTGTTCGGCGACGGCTGCGGCGCAGAACTCCATGAATGCTTTCACCCGCTTCGATCTGCGGATGTCCTGGTGAGTGAGCAACCACAGTTCATCCTGCAACTCGGGCATGACTGGCCCAACACGCACCAGGCCGGGTGTGATATCGCCCAGCATGCAAGGCAGGAACCCAAAGCCCAGCCCCGCGACAATCGCAGTGCCGGCCGCGCAAACCGAGTCGGTGCGGTACGCAATACAGTCGCCGGCAACTCGGCTTTCCAAATACTCCGTGGCTTTCAGCCCGCTTAACGCACCGGCGTACGACACCCAGGCCTGATCTTCGGCAAAAAGGGCGGGAGCAGGCGTTTTATCAACGCTGCCATAAGCCGCCCAGGCAATCGTTGCGAGCTTGCGGCCTACCAGGCTTTCAGCAGGCTTTGTGGTCGCTCGCACGGCGATATCCGACTCATCTCGAGCGAGGCTCAACGTCTGGTTGCCTACCAGCACCTCGATCGAGACCCCTTCGTTGAGCGCTTTGAAGTCGGCGATGATGGGGGTGAGGAAATGCAGCAGCAACGAGTCGCTGGTGGTGATGCGAAGTTTGCCCAGCGGCCCTTGCCCGCCACGCGACACACGCCGAGCAACGCTGACGATATCGAGCTCGACACGCTCGCCCAGCGCACGCAACTCTTCGCCTTCGGTGGTGAGCATGTATCCCGAGCGGCGGTGATCGAACAGCGCGACCCCCAGTGTTTTCTCGACCTGGGCCACGCGGCGCGACACGGTGGAAACGTTGATCCCCAGTTTCTTCGCCGTGTCGGCGCGATTGCCGCATTCGCTGAGCGTCTTGATGATGCGCAAGTCGTCCCACGACAACTGGCTGACGGCGGTGCTCAGCTCTGCGCTGGCGTCTGCTCGCGGGGCGGGGTCGGACGAAGGGCTTTTAGATAACGATTTCACGCCAAAAAACTCCAAGTATCGTGTTCGTTGATCATGGTCGTTTCTTTCTTGAGCTATTCGATAGTCACCGTGTGCGGTAGTGCAAAAAAACATCCAGCGAAAGCGTAGCCTCAGCGATTCAGAATGACGTTCGTGCCAGAGGCCGACAGCCTGGAAAGGGCGCTCCAAATGAAAACCCCGCCATCGGCGGGGTTTGTTTGCACATCACACTCTGCGGTTAGCCGCTTCATAGACCTCTTCATCGCGCCGAGCGCCAACACAGAGCACCAGCACAATCTCGGTCCCATTTATGCGGTAGACAATACGCACATCGCCAGTTCGAATCCGCCGGCAACCTGCCAGTGTTCCTCTGAGCGCCTTGCCTGATTTATCGGGCTCTCCATTGGCAATGCGTTCGCGCACCACCTTCAAGACCCTCTGAGCCTCCGCGCGTCCAAGCTTGCGCAGGTCATCTTCTACTTCGGGGTGAAGCCTGACAGTCCAGATCATGCGTTTCTACCTGAAGCGAGCCTCCATGTCCTCGAGACTCACGGTGTTGTCTTCGTTCAAGCTGAGCAGGCGCTCGGCGGCGAGGCGGTCGGCGCGCAGATCATCGAGTTCGTCCTGCATGGCCTGGAAGGCTTGTACCCCCATCAGCACCGCAGCCGGTTCGTTGTCCTTGAAAATCACCAGGTGGGTCATGTCGCCACTGGTCACTTCCTTCAAGCGCGCTCCAAAGGTCCTCGCCATCGACGTAGCGGACACTGCCTGTTCAGCTCTTGCCAGTAGACCTGTCATGGAAATTTCCTCTCATTGCCGTCATCTTCCTCTCATCACCGTCACTTTCATAAGGACGGCCTTTGAATAATACGCTTAATATTGCGTATATCAATGCGTATTTATGTGCGCGATTTAAATCGCGCCCGACGCGCGCCCCTCTCACAGCACTGCGCGCCCTGCCCGCCTGAATACCGCATCGAAAATACGCTGCCCGTACAGCCCGACAGCCAGGCCCAGCACGATCAGGACCACCGCCAACACCTTGCTCACCGGCACGCTTTCATCGAACACCAGCACCGAGCCGAGCATCCCGAAAATCGGCACCAGCAGCGACAATGGCGCCACCGTCGACACCGGGTAGGCCTTGAGCAGCGAGTTCCACACCCAGTAGGCGAACAGCGTATTGGGGTACACCTGGAACAGAATCGACAACACCGCCGTGGTGTCCACCTGCTGCACCAAGGCGGTGTAGCCAGCGCTGCCGTTCACCGCATAGTCCAGGGCGAACAGCGGCAGCGGCGCGAAGGCACTGGACCAGACCAGGAAGGCGAACACGTCCTTGGTCTTGGCTTTCTTGTTGATGACGTTGGCCACGCTCCACGCGGCTGCGCCGAACAGCACCAGCAGCACGCCGGGCAGGGTCACCGAGCCATCGCTGAGCGTGATGATGCACAGCAGCCCGGCCAGGGCGACCAGCATGCCCAGCAGTTGGAAGCGGGTCAGCGCCTCCTTGAACACCACACCGCCCAGCAGCAGGGTGAAGAACGCGCTGAATTGCAGCACCAGCGAGGCGATGCCGGCCGACAGCCCGGCCTTGATGCCCAGGTTGACCACACCCCAAAGGCCCATGCCGAACACCAGCCCGTAGCCGATGAGGTAGCGCCAGGGCACGTCGGGCTTGCGGATGAAGAAGATCGCCGGCAGCGCACAAAGGCTGAAGCGGATACCCGCGAGAATGAGCGGGTCGACACTGGCCAGGCCCAGCTTGATCACCGAGAAGTTGACGCCCCAGATCGCGGTAATCAGTACGGCCAGAACGACATGCAGTGGTTTCATGAATGAGCTGCCTTGAAGGAAGGAAAGGCGTTATCGGGAGGTCAGTTGGAGGAACAGCCAGTACAGCAAGGCCGCTGCGCTGATGGCCGCGCCCAGCAGGCAGACGGCTATCCAGCCTGAGTGTGCGTAGGTGTAGGTGGCAGCGACCGCGCCCAGGCCGCTGCCCACCGAGTAAAAGCACATGTAGGCGCCGATCAGGCGGCTTGGCGCATCGGGCCGCGCGGCGAGCATCAGGCTTTGGTTGGTGACGTGCACCGCCTGCACGGCGAAGTCCAGCAGCACCACGCCGACCACCATGGCCAGCAGCGAGCTGTTGACGAATGCGCTAGGCAACCACGACAACGTCAGCACTGCCAGGGCCACGCCAGTGGTGCGGTTGCCCAACCCTCGGTCGGCCAGCCGCCCGGCTCGCGCCGCAGCCAGGGCACCGGCCACGCCTGCCAGCCCGAACAGTCCGATCTGCGTGTGGGAAAGTGCCAGCTCCGGCTCGCTGAGTGGCAGTACCATCGAGGTCCACAGCACGCTGAACGCGGCGAAGATCAGCAGCGCGAAGGTTCCCCGCACGCGCAGGGTGCGTTCGCTCACGAACAGCCAGAGCGCCGAACGTAGCAGTGCCCAGTAGCTACCTTGCAGAGTTGGCGTGGCGGCAGCGGGGAGGGTGAGCGCGAGCATCAGTGTCATGCCCATCATCAAGGCGGCAGAGGCGAAATAAACGCTGCGCCAACCCGCCAGGTCTGCCATGGCACCGGAAACGAAGCGGGCCAGCAGAATGCCCAGCACCACGCCGCTGGTCACGCTGCCCACTGTCTGGCCACGTCGTTCGGGGCTTGCCAGGGTAGCGGCATAGGCGACCAGCACTTGCACCAGCACCGCCATCAGCCCCACCAGCACCATCCCCGCGAGCAGGACGCCCCAGTCCCGCGCCAGCCCTACCGTGCACAGCGCCACGGCCGACAGGAGCATCTGCGTGAGGATGAGTTGCTTGCGGTTCAGCAGGTCGCCCAGCGGGACGATGAACAACAAGCCGAGCGCGTAGCCGGCCTGGGTAGCGGTGATGACGATACCGATGCTGCTGGCGGGCACCGACAGGCTGTAGGCCATGGATTCGAGCAGCGGTTGGGCGAAATAGACGTTGGCCACCGCCATGGCGCAGGTCATGGAGAACAGAAGCGTCTGGTAGCGGCCGAGGGTGTAGGTGGGGCGTTCTCCCTGGGGCGTGAAGGTTTGTTTCAAGGGGGTCTCTGGTGTGTACGGCATGGCTCCATCCTTGGATTAGGTTTCAAAAGAAAACTAGATTATTGTTTTCTAGCAACTCCGGTTGTTAAATACAACCACTCTCGTCAGTACTTTTTTCGTCGGCAATCAGATCCTTCTCTGATCACTCACCTGCTTGTGGAAAACCATGGCCAGACAACAACAATTGGCGCACAGCGAATGTCCGGTGGCGCGCACGCTCGAAGCGATCGGGGATCGTTGGTCGTTGATGATCATCCGCGAGGCGTTCGATGACGTGCGTCGCTTCAACGAGTTTCAGAAACGCTTGGGTGTGGCCAAGAACATCCTTGCGGTGAAGCTAAAGGGCTTGGTCGAGCTTGGAGTGTTCGAAATCCGGCCGGCGTCCGATGGCAGTGCCTACAAGGAATATGTGCTCACCGAAATGGGCCGGGCGGCGTTTCCTATCGTGATCAGCATGCGCCAATGGGGTGAGCGCTTCTTGTACTGCACCGGGGAAAGCCATTCGGTACTGCTGGATAACCTGGCAGCAGAGCCGGTCGAGGTGATTGCCGTGCGCTCTCGCTCAGGCAAGGTGCTGAACCCGGAGGATTGTCATCGGCGCGTGGTCAGGCGCGAAAGTTGAGGGCTCCCCCCGCGCCTGGCAGTCAAGGCGACGAGATGGCCTGAATACTGCTGTGCATCTGCGCGGTTATCCATTCCAGGAACGCCGTGCACTTGGCGCTCTCTTTGAACGGCTTGGGCGACAACAGGCAATAGTGGGAGCCGTCACGCACAAACCCGAAAGGCGCAACCAGTTGGTTGCCGCGAAGTTCATCCTGCACCATCAGTGCAGAGGAAATACTCGCGCCCAGCCCAGAGGCCGCCGCCTGTATGCACAGATAGAAATGCTCGTATTCAAGCTTCATCGAACTGGGCGCCGACTCGCCGCTCAGGCGCATCCAGTTTTCCCAGGCCATGGGCCGGGTCTTGCTGCGCAGCAGGGGCATGCCGTCCAGCGGCTGACCTTTTTCCCAGCGTGAAGGGGCACACACCGGGCCGATCCACTCTTCGCAGATGGTGTGCGCGTGAATCGAATCGTCCCAGTAGAAGTCGTCGCGCCGCACCGCCAGGTCTGCGCCGGAACGAAGAAAATCGATGGGCCCGCCCGCCGCGAGCAACTGCAATTGCAGGTTGGGGTGGGTGGCGTGAAAGTCGGGCAGACGGGGTATGAGCCATTTCATGGCGATCGTCGGCTCGCAGGAGACCACCAGCGTCTGCTCCCGGGATTCACGTTGCAGCCGGTAGACCGTGCTTTCGAGTTGCTCGAAGAAAGGGCCTGTCAGGTTGTACAGCAGCTTCCCGGCGTCATTGAGAAAAATCGCGCGGTTACGCCGTTCGAACAGTTCAACCCCGATCGACTCTTCCAACTGCCTGACCTGGCGGCTGACAGCGCCATGGGTCACGTGAAGAAGGCGCGCGGCGTGGACGAAACTTTGCGTCTGGGCGGCAACGGTGAAGAAGTGGAATGCAGTCAGGGCTGGCAGCTTCATTGTCGATGAAACCTCACAGGTTTCAGAAACTATAAATCGATTTTCATCTGCGCGGAAAACCGCCAATCTAGGCGTAAAGGCAACTGGCGCTACTATCCAAAACGTATTTCATGAGCCAGCGCAGTGTTCATGATCTGTGCGAAAACATCGTGCAAAACGTTGTCTGTGTGATCCCTTCGCGCTAACCGGCCAGCCTGCTTTGCGCGACATTCGGGTTATCACGTTTAAAAAACGCTGAATCAACGATGAAGCGGCACGGCCACGCTGTGCCGCTCGAAAGGAGAGTGCATGAATGAATTGATCGCGGTGGCGGTGATTACTGTACTAGCGGTGATCAGCCCGGGGCCGGACTTCGCGATGGTCACGCGCAACAGCTACACCTATGGACGCCGCAGCGGCCTGCTAGCCGCCCTCGGGATTGCCTGCGGTGTGCAGGTGCATGTGTTTTATACCGTCTTCGGTATCGCGATGATCATCACCCACTCGCCCGTCCTGTTCATGGCGATGAAACTACTGGGTGCCGGGTACCTGATCTACCTGGGGTGGAAGTCGCTCACCAGCACGTCGACATTGCAGCTTGGCGCCGCGAGTGGCCCACGTCCTTCATCAGGCAAAGCATTCGCTATGGGGTTTCTGACCAACGCCTTGAACCCCAAGACCATGCTGTTCGTCGTCGCTACCTACAGCCAGGTGGTCCAGGCCAATAACTCCCTGGGCACCAACTTTGCCTACGGCTTGTTCATGTCGGCATCGCACGGGGTGTGGTTCAGCCTGGTTGCGATTTTCTTCTCCGCCGAGGCGTTGCGCCAGCGCATGCTTTCCAAGCAGCAGGTGATCGACAAGGTGATCGGCTCTGCGTTGATCGGGTTGGGCATCAGTCTGGTGCTGCCGGGGGTAGGTCGTTGATGCCCCAGCCCCGGTCATGCCGCTAATTGCTCACTGAGCTGCCGCGAAGAACGCCACCGGCACAGCCTTCAACGCACCGTCGAGGTTGCGATAACGGGTGTATTCCCCAGACGCTGGCAGCAACCGCCCACGCTCGACCATTCGCCGCCCATCGAGCAGGTAGCGCAGGGTCTGCTCCTTGCTGCGCTCGCTTGACAGGCCCTGGTTCAGGTCGGTCGCCAGCAGCCGCATCGATTCGTCGATACAGGCATCGAGCAGTGCGTTGACCTTCTCGGGGTCCAGCCCACCGTCATCGACGCAATGCTCGCCACAGCGGCGCAGCGACAAGCTCTGCACCTCGACCCGCGTGCGGTACAGCAAGCTGCCGGCGATATCCTGCAACTCCACCTGGCTGACCAACACGAAGCTGCCGCGGTCGGGGCTTATCACCACCTGCGGGGTAATGCGCAGGCTCGCAGTGACCGGCCCATTGGACGGGCGTAGCCCGGAATTGCCGGCGGCTTGCACATAGCGCTGCTGGAGCTTGCCGTTGTAAGGGTGGTCGGCCAGCAACACGGCCATCGGTTGCGCGGCCAGCTTGGCATCGCGGGCCGCTTCACGCTGCAAGGACGCGGCGCCGACCTGGGTGTTGATCGCGCTGGCGAGCAGCAGGCCGATGGCGCCACCGCCGGAGGTTGCGTGGTGGGCCAGCGACTGGTTGGTCTCGCGGGCTTTGGAAGCGGCGTCGGCGTCGATCATCAGGCTGGCATCGACCCAACCCGTCGACGGCGTTTGCAGCTCGACCCGCACGCCGTGATCGTTCAGGTAGCGCAGCGCAGTGGGGTCGTGAATGTCGGCCGGGCGGGGTGCCTGCTGGGCGCAGCCGCTGAGCAGCAGCGCCAGCAACAGCCCGCGCTTCATTGCGAGAACGGCGTGACGAACAGCTGGCGGCTGTTATCCACGGCCTGGTAGAAGGCGTTGGACAGGTTGCCGTAGGCCGGTTGGTCCCATTCGCCCTGGGCGGGCTGGGTGACTTCGAAGCGCTTGAACCACAGCAGGCGGCTGTCCTGCACGTCCACCAGGATGCCGCGGCCTGCCACCACTGGAATTGGCGCGCTGGTCGGCACCACGCTGTAGTAGCTGCGGGTCGCGCCGGTGCTGTCGATGGCGACCAGCAGCAGGCGGTCGATGCCGTAGGCGGTCTTCAGGGAGGTGATGTCACGCTCCATGTAGCCTTCCTTGAACTTGGTTTCCTTGTACTTGGCCAGGTCGATGCGTTCTTCGATGCGCTTGGTCTTGTAACCCTTGGCCTGGAGCTTGGCGATGATGGCGTCGGGCAGGGTGTTGACGTCGGCCAGGTCCCAGGTGCTCACGTGGTCGCTGAGCTTGCTGTTCATGCCGGTGTTGATCGCCAGGTCCAGCAGGCCTTGGTTGCCGGTCAGCATCAGGCGTGGCGGGGTGACGGGGGTCATGGCCACGCCGATCACTTGTTCCTTGTCGCTCCAGAACTGCTGGTCGAGTTCCACGGGGGGTTGGATGTTGGCGCAGCCGGTGAAAATCAGGCACAGCAGGAGTACTGCGCATCCTTGCAAGTAACGCATCGGGGTATTTCCTTGAATAGGGATTTAACGCTGACACTGATGGCCAGTGGCTAATCACCATAATGGCAATGAGGCATCACTTCAAGGAGTGATTATCACTTGTGTATAGGACGAGCGTGCTAATTGTGCGTTCTGCGGTTACCCGCAGGCCCGGCCATTTTTACCTGGTCGATGTTCTGCAGGAAGGCCTTGAGAATCGGCGAGGGGTTGTCGCTTCTGTAGCCCGCTGCCAGATCCACTGTAGGTTGTTCTCCTTTCAGGCGTCGGCTGACGATGGTCCAGGGCAGTAGCGGCTCAACGTAGGCGGGCAAGATCGCCACGCCACCGGTCGAGCGTATCAGCGAAATACCTGTGCCGTAGTCGTCCAGGAAGTAGTGGGGCGTTACCTGGATATTGCGGCTGGCAAAGTAGTCGGCGACCACATCGCGCAACACATGGGGAATGTGCGAATAGCCGATGAAGGTTTCCTTGGCCAGCTCGGCCGGGTCGATGTCACCCACCGACGCCAGCCGATGGTCGCTGGGCATGATGACCAGCAACGGCTCCTTGGCGACCACCTCGAAACAGACCCCGGGCCTCGGCTCCACGCGCAGGAAACCGAGGTCCACATCGCCACGCTGGATCGCGTCGGCCAAGGAAGGTGACTGAAGGCTGGTTACCTTGATCTCGATATTGGGCAAGTCGAATTGCAGCACCCGCGTGACATTGGCCAGCCAATCCACTTCCTGGCCTGTCAGGAACCCCACAGAGAGCACCTGTTTCGCGGGCTTTGCGACCCTTCGCGCGGCGGCGATGGCTTCGTCCGCATGACTCAGCACCAGCCGCGCCTGCTCCAGGAAGGCGGTGCCTGCGGGTGTCAGTTCCACACCCCGGGCTTTGCGGATGAACAGCTGCGCGCCGACTTCCTCTTCCAGGTTGCGCAATTGCCGGCTCAACGAAGGTTGCGCGGTGTGCAGGCGGTTGAGGGCGGCGGAGGTCAGGTTGCCTTCTTCGGCCACTGCCACGAAATAACGGATGTGCCGCAGTTCCATATAAGCGATACCTTGTAAGCATGGCTTGTGTCGAACAAAGTCTTTCTAAAGTGTGCCGGATTTTCCTACAGTAAATCCATCGACTAGCCGTCTTGGCGAAGGATGCGTGAATACACATTCCTTATCTGTTTTGAGGTTTCGGCTCGTGACAGCCATAAACCATGCGCTCTAGCGATTGAGGGAAACCGATGTACTGCGCGGTTGTTTGCCCTCGTACATTCCGGGTTTCTCACAAACCTTAGTTCACAGCCTGTACGCCTGACGGCGTCCCACATAACCAACCCCATACCTCTCGGGCATATCGCTCGACGGGCAGGCTTTGCCTCGCATCCAGGCCCTAGGCCTGGGTCGCAATCACTTAGGAGCTTTGTCATGAGCAAGATCGCAATCGTCACTGGCGCCAACCGTGGCCTGGGCCGCAACGCCGCTATCAGCATCGCGAAACAGGGCGGCGATGTGGTTATCACCTATCGCAATGGCCAGGCTGAAGCCCACGCGGTGGTCGAGGAAATTCGCCAGCTGGGCCGCAAGGCCGTGGCGCTGCAACTGGATGTCAGCGACGTTTCCAGCTTCGGCGGCTTCACCGAGCGCCTGGTTCAGGCGCTGCAAAGCGAGTGGAACCGCACCACCTTCGATTTCCTGCTGAACAACGCCGGCCACGGCGCCATGGCGCCCTTTGCCGAAACCACCGAGCAGCAGTTCGACGAGCTGTTCGATGTGCATGTCAAAGGGGTGTTCTTCCTGACCCAGGCGCTGCTGCCGGTGATGGTCGATGGCGGGCGTATCGTCAACTACTCCTCGGGCCTGACAAGGGTTTCCTTCCCAGGCTTCTCGGCGTACTCCGCTGCGAAAGGGGCGGTGGAAATTCTGACCCTGTACATGGCCAAGGAGCTGGGTAGCCGGGGTATTGCCGTGAACACCGTGGCGCCTGGCGCCATCGCCACCGACTTCCTCGGCGGCGCGGTGCGCGACATGCCCGACCTCAATGCGCAGTTCGCCGGCATGACTGCCTTGGGCCGCGTGGGTGTGCCTGACGACATCGGCCCGATGGTGGCCAGCCTGCTGTCGGAGAACAACCGCTGGGTCAATGCGCAGCGTATCGAGGTATCAGGCGGGCAGGTCATCTGACAGTTCGGTCGAACCCTCACTTCGCGGCAGAGTCGAAACCAGTGTTGGCGTCGTGACTTTTTCACTTGGTACCCGCCACGGCGTCACTCTGATCATTCGCCAGCCGCGAAGGAGATGCCCTGATGGTGACTCACTACAAGACCGCCGGCCACCTGGCCTGCGGTCGCCACGGCGACAGCCTGGTTTCCACCACCGAACTGGTCCGCGTGAAATGCCGCAACTGCCGCAACACCGAGGCCTTCAAGGAAGCCCGCCGCACCAAGCGCAACGCTGCACGCCGGGCTGCGCGCAAGGCCAAGGCCAGCCATGTCGCGATGGACTGGCGTAATAGCTGGACTGCGCGCTTGACCGAGATGGCTGGGCGGCAGCGGTTGCCTAGAGGTTTTGGTGACCAGCCTTTCGTTTAGTTGGCGGCTATGCTGGCCTCTTCGCGGGCAAGCCCGCTCCTACAGGTTCAGTGAAGTACCTGTAGGAGC